>JARGFK010000169.1 GCA_029211065.1 Desulfobacterales bacterium | reverse complement strand
AGGTGACCCGGGAAGCCTATCCTGATCCCACAAGCAAGGAACCCGGTTGGCTTACCTGCAATTTCAGGCCGGTGAAAACTCTAACTTGTCCAATCACTCTGACGGAAATCAAAGCAAACCCAGCTTTGTCGAAACTCCCCCTCATACGCCAATCCCGGCTTGCTGTAATGCCGGTAACGCCTAAAGAGTTTGAGGAGATACTAGTCATTAGTTCAGAAAAAGGGTGAATATCATCAATTTTGCATTAATCGGGACGCCCTTCACATTTTTACATTTCATCTGTTCATCTTATACGTCAAAGATTATGCGGGCCTCCCAGCCGCTGGGGCATGGTGCCACTTGAATCTGGTGGTAAGTGACTGCCTTGATTTCATTCTTAATAACATGCCGGCCCGGATCATAATCGTCATGGTAAAGGATTGCGTTGATTTCGGATGCGGTAATTTTTTGAACCTTTGCCGACTTCACCAAAAGTTCGTTACCGGCCCAGAGATACAAAAGCTCCCGGAGCCAGTTAACCATTAAATCGGGCCAGTCAGAACCGGTTACGGTGATTTGCCTTTTGTTTTGTCCATTGAGGAAGTTGATATCGGTCAACAAATCAGATAGGGCATAGGCGGCATTTGTAAATAATGCCTTGGGGTTAGAGCCGAAAACCTGGATGCCGAAATCGGCGGTGTGATCTATCAGCTTGTATTTTCTTACTCTACAGGTTTGTTCCGGAGCCATCTTCTGATTTCCCCCTTTTTGCCTGAATTTTGACTGCTCACGGGTAATCCTCAAATTAATCCAGACGCTTTTTAAAGCGGCTGACGGCCCCGATAAAAACGATCCCCCCAAGAATCGTCAGTCCCACGAACTGCGGCCACAGCACATGGATGCCGGTTCCTTTCAGAAAAATGCCCCGGATGATAATCAGAAAGTATTGCAACGGGTTCAGGTAAGTGAGCCACTGGACCGGCAGCGGCATGTTGGCGATGGGGAATACAAATCCGCTGAGCATGAAAAAGGGCAAGACAAAGAAGAAAGTGGTCATCATGGCCTGCTGCTGGGTGGCTGAAATCGTTGAGATAAAAAGTCCGATTCCCAGCGTACTCAGTAAAAACAGGCAGGTGGCTGCAAACAGCAGGCCGATACTGCCGACCAGGGGAATTTGGAACCAGAATACCGCGAAAATTGTGACCAGTACCATTTGGGCCTGGGCAATCAGTATGAAAGGGATGGTTTTCCCCAGAATCAGTTCGGTCGGCTTTAAGGGCGTGACAATCAACTGCTCCATGGTACCGGATTCCTTTTCCCGGATAATCGCCATGGATGTCAACAGCAGTGTCAGCAGCATCACTAGAAAAGCGACGATTCCGGGGACATAGAAATTGCGGCTGTCCAGGTTCGGATTGTACCAGGTGCGGATGCGCAAATCAATGCGGCCAAAGTCCAGTTTTTGGAGGTAACGTTCGCGAATCATCTGATTGTTGAAAGTGTCCAGAACCGAGAGTGTGTGAGAAAGCCTGACGGCCGTCATATTGCTCATACTGCCGTCTGCCAGGATCTGGATGATAGCCGTATCGTCTTTGCGGATCCGGCTGCTGAAATCCGGAGGGATATTGATGACCAGATCGACGTTTCGTTCAAGCAGCAGTTGGTCCAGGTCTTGGGGGTGACTATGGTAGTGGGTAATCCTGAAGGTTTTATTGGCATTGACGGCATCTATAAATAACCGGCTTTCGCGTGTGCGGCTCTGGTCGAAAATCCCGACGCGGATGTCCCTGACATCGGTGGTGACGACATACCCGAACAGGACCAGTTGAACCAGGGGGGCAACGATTAAAAGGGGACGGTTTTTTTTGTCCCTGAACAACTGAATAAACTCTTTGCGCACCAGTTCCCGGACTCTCAGCCAGGCCATCTTACAGGCCCTCCCGTTTTAAAACAATAAGGTTGAGTATAAAGAGAAAGCCGAACATGCCCGCCAAAACCAGGTAGCTTGGCCAAAGCAGCTTCAATCCGATGTTTCGCAGGTATAATCCGTTGAGTATATCAATGAAATAAGTTGCCGGAACGATGCGTGTCAACTTTTGCAGGAAAACCGGCATATTTTCAATGGGGAAGACAAAATTGGACAGCAGCAGTGACGGCAGATACGTAATCAGGATTGCCATCTGGTTTGCCACCAGCTGGGACTTGGTAACGACCGAAATCAGCAGCCCCAGGCTCAGGGCCACCCCCAGATAAATGGCGGAAGCCAGGATCATCAACCAGAAACTTGATTTCATGACAACCCCGAAAAGCAGCTGCCCCATTAGAATAGCCGCCAGGACATCCACCAGTGCGATAAAAAAATACGGAATCGCTTTGCCGGCAAGAAAGTCCGCCGCCCTTACCGGCATGGATAATATGGTTTCCATGGTGCCGTTTTCGTATTCCCGGGCAATGACCAGGGATGTCAGCATGGCTCCCACAATCATGATAATGATGGCGATAATGCCGGGAATGATAAAAACGCGGCTTTCCAGATCTTCATTAAACCAGATGCGAATGCGCCCCTCAACCGGCGGCTTGATTTTTTCCATATTTTTACGGTTAAAAAAATCAGCGCGCAACTTCTGGTTGTAGTTTTCCATAAAGATGGTGATGTAGCCGCGGGAAATGCCGGCGTAATTCGGATCGCTGCCGTCCAGCAGGACCTGCAGGGGGCTAAGGCGGTCGGCCTTGATATTTTCCGTCCAGCCCGGCGGAATGATCAGCCCCATGGTCGCGCGGTTGTTATCCAGAAATTGTCCCACGGATTCGGCATCCGGCAGATGCCCGACCACGCTAAAATAGGATGAGGCGTCCAGCATGCGGATCAGGTCGCGGCTCAGGGGGGTTTTGTCATGGTCCGCCACAACGGTCCGGACGTTGTTCACATCAAGGCTCAGGGCATAGCCGAACAGCAGGATCAGGAGCAGCGGTATCATGAAGGCCAGATACAGACTGCGAAAATCCCGGATGAGATGATAAAATTCCTTGCGGGCGATGGCCTGAACGGTTCTCAGATTCATGGTGTTGACGGTTCTGTTTTTCGTGTCATGAGTTTAATAAAAACATCGTTCAAGTCCGCGTCGGGCAGATTCGGAAAGATGTCGCCGACGATTTGGGACGGGGGGCCGCCGGCGACGATTATACCGGCATTGATCATCACCACGCGGTTACAGTGTTCGGCCTCATCCATGTAATGGGTGGTTACAAAAACAGTGACGCCTTCAGCGGTGAGGTGTTTGATAAAGTCCCAGAAATGTTGTCGTGTGATGGGATCGACGCCCGAGGTCGGCTCATCCAGAAACAGAATTTGGGGCCGATGCAGCATGGCGCACCCCAGGGCCAGGCGTTGCCGCCACCCCGGGGGCAGCTCCCGGGTCAGGCGCTGACGAACATCCTGAAGCCGGGTCATCTGCAGGACCCAGTCACTCCGGTCTTTCCAATCTCCGGCCGGTACATTATATATGCCCAGATAAAAACGGATATTTTCAAAAGGGGTCATGTCATCATAGAGTGAAAATCTTTGAGACATATACCCGATGGCCTGTTTTATTTTTTCGGACTCCCTGAATATGTCGAAACCCGCCACCTGCCCGGCGCCTGCGCTGGGTGTGATGATGCCGCACAGCATCCGGATGGTGGTGGATTTGCCGGCGCCGTTGGGTCCCAGAAACCCGAAGATTTCGCCTTTGCGGACGGCAAAGGAAATTTTGTCCACAGCCGTAAAACGGCCGAATTTCTTTTCCAGGTCGGTAACCCGGACTGCCTCAAGGGTTGAAGCGTTCATCTGCCAGTGCCTTGTCTGCGGCCTGGATGCGGTGTATCATGGCTGTTTCCAGGTCGGGAAAGTTTAGTCGCAGCGCTTGCGGGGATGATTCTGCCAGAAGGTGGGCATTGTGCATCAACATCAGATGGTCACATTTTTCACCCTCGTCCAGATAGGCAGTGGAGACCAGAATGGTCATGCCGTCATGCCGCATCTGCGAGAGGATATCCCAAAACTCCTGCCGGGAAACCGGATCTACGCCGTTGGTGGGTTCGTCCAGAATTAAGACGGCGGGTTCATGAACCAGGACGCAGGCCAACCCCAGCTTCTGCTTCATGCCGCCGGAAAGATCCCGGGCCAGCCGGTGGACAAAAGGGAGCAGATTTGAAAAACCAAGATAAAAATCTTTTCGGGTTTGCCGTTCTTTGCCGGTGATGCCGAAAATATCCATGAAAAAGTCGATGTTTTCGTCTACGGTCAGATCCTGATACAGCCCGAATCGCTGGGGCATATAGCCGATCAGCGGCTTGACCGTTTTTTTCTGCGAGACGACATCGTGGCCCTTGACGAATATCCGGCCTGCGGTTGGTTTCAACATGGCGGCGACCATCCGCAAAAGGGTGGTCTTGCCGGCGCCGTCTGAACCCACCAAGCCCATGATGGTCCCTTCCGCTACTGAAAACGAAACCTGGGAGACGGCTTCGTGTCCGCCAAAATTTTTGGATACGGTATCAACGGTGACGATGGACATGGTATGTTTATTTCGATATTCGGATTTCAAATTTTGCTAATGACTTTTGTACAAATCATGCCCTCTGGGCTTAGACAAAAGCCGGCCCCTTTGGGTCGGATATTTACATTGCAGCTGCAGGGGTCACCGCAGCCAGGCATCTGCGGGCATGCCCGGTTTTAACTCCAGGCCCGGATTTAAAATGGCAATTTTAACCAGGTAGACCAGCTTGACCCGCTCTTTATGGGTCTGAATGATTTTGGGGGTGAATTCAGCCTCGGGTGAAATAAACGAGACTTGGCCCGGGTAGGTTTTTTGGGGATAGGTATCTGTTTTGATCTCCACCCGTTGTCCCGGCTTGATTTTTCCGATTTCAGGTTCGTCTACAAATATTTTCAGCTCCACCGTCGATAAATCGGCCAGGGTCAGAACTTCACGACCCGGCGACACCACCTCGCCCGGCTCCACGTTTCGGCTGGTGAGGGTTCCTTTAAAGGGCGCTTTCAGGCAGGTATAATTGAGCTGGATTTTCGCAATATCAACAGCTGCGCGGGCCGTCTCAACCATCGCCCCGGCAGCGGCCACCTCTTTTTCAGCGGCTTCGATTTTTTTCAGGTTGCCCCTGGCCTGTTTCAGCACAGCCAGGCCTTCTGACAATCTAGCCCCTGCGGCTTGGATCGATTCCTTGCGAAACCCCTCCTTCAAAAGGCTGTAGGCCGCCTGGGCCCGTTCGTATTCTTTCAGCGCTGTCTCGAACTTCAGGTCAACGCGGTCTTTTTCCTTTTCGGAGATCACCCGCTTTTGAAAAAGGGCATCGAAACGCTCTTTGTCCCTGCGGGCCTCGTCCATGGCCGCCCGGCTGGACAGGACAGCCAGACGGGCCTGCTCAATTTCCTGGGACCGGTAGCCGGACTCCAGTTCTTCGAGTTGTGATCTTAATAAGCTGACAGCAGCCGTGGCCCGCTCCACTTCAGCCGGGAGCGTTGACTGATAAATTTCCCGGACCGTCTGGAGCTGTTTAAGGGTTTCCCGGGAACGTAACAGCTCCGCCTGGGACTGGGTGAACCGGGCTGAAAATTCTTCACCAGCGAGCCGGGCAAGGCACTGGTCTTTTTCGACGGGCTGTCCTTCGTCAACGAAAACATGCGCTATCCGCCCGCTGACCTGAAAAGACAGGTTGGCCTGGGTGGCTTCAATGGTGCCGGAATAATACAGTTCGGCCGTGAGTTTCCGGTGCTGGCCCAGGTAAACGAGCGAGCCGACACCAAAGAGCAGAACCAGAAAGAAAATCAGGATGAGTCGTTTTTTCATGCGCGGTCTCCATCAACCGATGAGCCCTTATAGCATTTAGAACGGTCGGAATTCAAGGGGGCTGACACGACCTAAATCCACCGCCTAATATTAAGCGCGGACGTATTTTAGATTGGCGGAGACTTTTTTAACAAAAATTTCACTCCG
>JARGFK010000168.1 GCA_029211065.1 Desulfobacterales bacterium | reverse complement strand
ACAGGGTGTCTTGGCTCCTCCATAACCGCATACTACACCATGTGGTCGGTTGAGTAAAGTGCATACCCACTTTTATCAATCGTTCAAGACCAAACAATGAATTTGGCCGAAACGGCCGCAGCATTGCGGTGCTTTAAAAAGAGCGAAACTTGACAACCCGGGGCGCGGCTGCTATTTGGGTAATAATTGGCATCATGACCGAAAACCTCCATCCGGCAAAGTATACCTTATGGCAGCCGAACTGGGTTTAGATGTGAATGAATGGATCGACCAGATCCAGACCCGACTGCAGGCCAGGGCTTGGTAGAGCGGGCATCAATAACAAGCGACGCCAAATCCTTCGGTTCGAAGGTTTTGTGGTTTGTCGCTTTCCTGACGGTGGCCGCCTTTTGGATCCGGTGCGCTTACATCCAGGACGCTGCCCCGGTTGAAAACCTCATTTAAAGACGCCCGCCAATACGCCGATTACGGGTTCAATCTAGCCCAGCACGCCACGTTTTCCCTCGAACGCAATTCACCGGCGCCCAAGCCGGACTCGTTCCGGTCACCCGGATATCCGCTGCTGATCGCCCTGTCCATCCAGGCCGGCGGAGACCGGGGATTTTACCCCCTGATGCTTTATGTCCAAGCCGTCTTCGGTGCGTTGACGGTGCTGCTCACGTTTTTTCTCTGCCGGCGTTTTATGCCATCGTGGGCGTCCCTGACCGCCGCCGGTCTTGTGGCTATCTGCCCGCACCTGATTGTCATGACTTCGTACCTGTTGACGGAAACCCTTTTCGGGTTTCTGCTGCTGGCCGCCCTGGTTTGCTTCCAATCGGCTTTTGCCAAGCGGGGAACGCTCTTTTTTTTATTTGGCGGGATACTGTTCGGCAGCGCCTACCTGGTAAACGAAGCGGTTTTATTTCTGCCGTTTCTGCTGGCGGGGTTGTCCTTCGGGTATTATTACCGCCGCAGGGAAATTAAATCCATTCAGCAATGCTGCGTTTTTTTAGGGGTTTTCCTGTTGTTTCCCCTTGCCTGGAATCTTCGCAATAATCTGACGGTTCCCGCTGACGCCCCCAAGGCATCGGACAGAGCCGTCGCCACGCTCAGTCACGGCGCTTACCCAAATTTTATATACAAAGACCCGCGCTTTTTCCGTTTTCCATACCGGGAAGACCCCCAGCAGCCCGCCTTTGGCGCGTCATTTGAAAATTTCAGGCGGATTTTGTGGGAACGCGCCAAACAAAGGCCCTTTGCCTATCTGAAATGGTATTTTATCGGCAAACCCTACTATCTTTGGCGTTGGGATATCATCCAGGGTGTGGGGGATGTCTACATTTATCCGACGGCAACCTCCCTCTACCGTCGATCGTTTGCCGCCGACCTGTCCCGTTTCGGTATAAAGTGCCTGCACCCGCTTCTGCTGATTCTGGCCTTGTCAGGCCTTTTTCTTATCATCGCCGCCGCTTGGCGCAGGGAAAATATTTTTTCGTCTCTGCCGGTTTTCCTTTTTGCAGGGTTGATCTATTTTACATTCCTGTATATGATATTTGCTCCGTGGCCGCGCTACTCCATACCGCTGCGGCCGGAGCTTTATGCTGCGGCGCTCTGGTCACTGCACTCCATCAGAACCTATTTCAGGCGCAAAGGAAGCTATGAATGAATCGGGATTTTCAGTTGATCATTTTCTGTTGAGCATCGTCATGCCGGTGTTCAACGAAAAGGCAACGGTTGCCGAAACCCTGCGGGCGGTTCTGGCTGTGCCGTATCGTAAGGAAATCATTGTGGTGGACGACGGGTCGACGGACGGCACCCGGGAAGTCCTGCAAGGGCTTCAGAATCCCAAAATCAGCGTTTTTTTGCACGAACGCAACACGGGCAAAGGGAGCGCCTTGCGAACCGGTTTTTCAAAAGCCGGCGGCGATATCATCCTGATCCAGGATGGGGACCTGGAATATGATCCGGCCGAGTATCCGGTGCTGCTCCAGCCGATCCTCAGCGGCAAAGCCGATGTGGTCTACGGTTCAAGGTTCAGCGGGCACGGCGCTCACCGCGTGCTCTACTTCTGGCATTTTGTCGGCAACAAAATTTTGACAACCCTTTCCAATGTGTTTACCGACATCAATCTGTCGGATATGGAAACCGGTTTCAAGGTATTTACCCGGCAGGCGCTTGCAGGGATTACCATTGAAGAAGACCGCTTCGGATTCGAACCGGAAATTACTGCAAAAATTGCGAAGATAAAGGGGATCCGGATCTACGAGGTCCCCATATCCTATCATGGTCGAACCTACCAGGAAGGCAAAAAAATAAACTGGCGTGATGGTGTCTGGGCGCTCTGGTGCCTGCTGAAATACAACTTTTTTAAAAAATGAGGAAAGCCGCACGGGTCAGTCAAGACCAAACAGTGGTTTTTGCCAAAACAGCCGCAACGCAGCGGTGCTTTAGAAAAAGCGGTGCTTGACAACCCGGCTTTCGGCTGCTATCTGATTAACCATTAGCACCCTGATCGAACTCTCTCACATTTTCGGGTTTGCCGTGTTGCTGAATACATTCAAGATTTTTTGATCTATTCGCTTTCAAGAAACGAGTTCCTGTCATTTAATATAAACGGAAGAACATGAAATTCCGGAAGTCAGATTGCTTGTCCCTAAGTAATTGGCAACCAGGAGAAAAAAGGAGGATCATCTCATGAAAAAACGACTTTCGACTCTCGTTGTGGCCTGTGTCCTTATGGTGCTCGTTTTTGCGCCAAGTGTGATGGCGGCTCCGAAGTACGCCAATGTCAAAATGCCGTCCACGATCCGCGTGATCGTCTCTTACAACGCCGGGGGATCCAGCGATGCGCTGGCCCGGATGACGCTGCCCTATTGGGAGAAGGCGATTCTGGAGCTCACCGGCAGCAAGGTGAACGCCGTCGTCGTCAACCTCCCCGGCGCCGGAGGAGAAATCGGCTGGACCAGTCTTGCCCACACCCAGAAGGATGGTTCGACCATCGGCGTCATCAATCTGCCGGCTGTCCCGCTCGTTGAGGCCGCCCGCAAGGCCGGATTCTCGCCGTGGCTCGAGAAATTCGCACCGCTGGGCGTCAACGTGATTGACCCCAACGTCATCCGCCTGGCCAAAAGCTCCAAATATGGCTCGTTGAAGGAAGCCCTCGCGGCTGCCAAGGCCAAACCCGGCTCAGTGACCGTGGGCGCCGACGGACCGCTCTCTGATGACCATCTGGCCATGTATGCCGTGGCGCAGAAGGCGGGGGTGGAGTTTTCGTTCATTCCGTATGCCGGCGGGGCCCCGGCCAATCGCGCCCTACAGTCCGGAGAGGTGGATATCGCCATTGGAAACGTCTTTGACCATATCCAGACCAAGGATTCGCAGAAGGATGCCGCCATCCTGTGGTCATCCCGTTATGAACTGATTCCGGACGTTCCCACCATCAAAGAAGCCCTGGGCCTTGACCTGGGTGAACTGGGTTCGACCCGCGGCTTTGCCGTCGTGTCCGGTGCGCCCAAAGACCTTATCGAGGTCTACCAGGAAGCTTTCAGAATCAGTTTCAACGATGCCGACTATCTTGAAAACGCCAAAAAGCGGAACATCACCGTTGTGGAACCCCAGATCGGAGAACGGTTCGGAAAGACCATGAAGGAACAGCAGGCGCTGGTGGGTGATCTCATCCAGTACTTCATCAAGGGCGGATACATCAAGAAATAGTATCTTAGATAACCGGGAGGAGAAATGACACGGTGGCCAAAGGGGGCTGAAGCCCGAGACGCAATTTCGGCGATCGTCTTTCTGGTGATCAGCATTGTCGGGTTCGTGGCGGCGCTTGATTTTCCAAAGCGGGCCGCCAATTGGCCCCTGTGGATGTGGGGGTTGTTGGGGGTCTTCAGCCTGGGCTTGCTTGCCGGAAGTTTGCGGCCGCGGCCGGTCGGCAAAACCGAAAAAAAGGATCCGGCAACTTTCAGGCGCTCGTTCGTCAATGTCGCCTTGATCGCCGCCTTTGCGGTTTCGGTGCCTATTTTGGGTTTCTTCACGGCAACCGGAATCTATATCATCGTCCACATGACGTATTTGGGTGTCCGGCCGTTTTCGCTGGTTCTTGCGGTGACGGCCGGAGGCCTTCTTTTCCTCTACTTCTTTTTCGGTTTTGTATTGGGAGTGCCCGTCCCCCACGGCCTGCTTTACTGAGATCGGTCCGGGTCGCCTCCCGCGACACAAAAGGATTCACGGAATGTTTGATCAGATTTTGAATGGAGCGATCGTCGCCTTTCAGTTTCAACATCTTCTGCTTGCGTTCGGAGGCGCGGTTCTGGGAACCATCCTCGGCGCCATGCCGGGCATCTCGGCGACCCTGGGGATCGCCCTGCTCGTTCCCTTCACCTTCGACATGTCGTCGGTTGCCGCCCTGATCTTTCTGGGCGCCGTCTACTGCGGCGCCATATATGGCGGCTCCATTGCCGGCATCCTGATCAACGTGCCGGGCACGCCTGCTGCCGTCGCCACCATGCTGGACGGCTACCCGATGACCCAGCAGGGCAAGGGCGGACTCGCTCTGGGCACGGATATCTGTTCGTCTTTTGTCGGCGGACAGGTGAGCACCATTTTTCTGTTGTTCGGCGCGCCGATCGTGGCATCGGTTGCGCTGGAAATTCGTTCGGCGGAGTTCTTCTGGATCGTGATCTTTGCCATGAGCACCATCGGGGCCATCGGCGCCGGATCCCCGATCAAGGGATTGATGGCCGGTATCCTGGGGTTGGTCATCGGTACCGTCGGCATGCACCCGATGACCGGGACGCTTCGCTACGCCTTCGATCAGCCCGCGCTGTACGAGGGAGTTCCGGTCATTGTCGCACTGGTCGGCCTGTTTTCCATTTCCCAGGTCCTGATTCTGGCGGAAGGACAGGGCATGGACACACAGCTTCACATCCCGCGCATCGGACGAATATGGCCGGGGTGGGCGACGCTGTGGTCGCTCAAGGGGTGCATGATCCGCTCATCTCTGATCGGCACCGCGGTCGGGGTCGTTCCCGGGGCCGGGGCCGACATTGCAGCCTTTATCGGCCGCAGTGAAGCGCGGCGCGTCTCAAAGACGCCGGAGATGTTTGGAAAGGGCGCCATCGAGGGGGTGTGCTCCGCCGAGGCGGCCAACAACGGCGTGGTGGGAGGCAGCCTGATTCCCATGCTCACCCTGGGCATTCCCGGCAATGCCGTTACCGCGGCGCTCCTGGGTGGACTTCTGATCCATGGGTTGATCCCCGGGCCGCATCTTTTCCGGGATGCGCCCGACGTGCTCTATCCCTTCATCTTCAGTCTGTTCCTGGCCAATGCCTTTTTTGCGGTGGCCGCCTTCGGCGGCATGCGCTGGGTGGCCAAAGTGGTGCTGGTGCCCCAGGGGATCATCGCCCCGATGGTTACGGCGCTCGCCGTTATCGGCGCCTACTCGTTCCGAAACATGGTTTTCGACATCGGGATTACGCTTGTGCTGGGCTTCATCGGCTACATCCTCAGAAAGGCCCGATTTCCTCTGGCGCCCATCATCCTCGGCATCATCCTCGGCCCCCTGGCGGAGGAGAACCTGGACCGCGTCATTACCCTGGCCGCTGCCCACGACATGTCGGTCTTCGGCTTTTTCCTGAGCCGAACGCTGACCGTGGTCCTGATGGTGATGACCCTTGCCGCCATCGTCTATTCCTTCTACCGGGACTACAAGCGCCGTCAGATGCTTAAAGAGGCCGGCATTTCCCTGGATGATGAAGACTGAAGGAACGCACACCTCGACGCCCGATTCTGCGGCAACTTCCATAAAGCTGGGGTGCTTTAGCAAACGCGGCGGGAAAAGCGGTGATTGACTACCCGATGCGCTTCTGATATCTGAATAAAAATTGCCACAGTAACCGAAAAGCACCCGTATGTCGGGGTTTTCTTGTTGTTGGATACAATGAACACGCTTTTCGATACATCCGCTTTTGCCAAAAGATTTGGGTGCGGCTCTTTTAAAACGACCCTATAAAGTAGTAATAATAGCGAGTTAGACAGTTTATGGACCCAAGCATTGA
>JARGFK010000167.1 GCA_029211065.1 Desulfobacterales bacterium | reverse complement strand
GGCAATTCACTGCCGAGGATGCCAGGATAAAACTACGCCGCCTCTATCCGACAATTGATGGTTGACGAGACACTAGGAAGCTATGAGGCTATCAAGCTTGGAAGCGGCAAGGGAAGGGATCAGGGGGCAGGTATCGGGGATCAGCGGCCGGGGGTTGAAAAGAAAAGATAAGACTGACGGATAGTTGTCAGTGGTCCGTAGCCCGTGGTTAGAGCTTCAACGGACAACGGACCAACAACAGGCAAGGAAAAATCCGGAGGAGATTAAGATCGTGAATTCATCACTTAAACCCTTGACCCCTATAATCCTGGAATCCTTTATTTTGGATTTCACATCATGATTTCCCTGCGGGAAGGACTGCAGCTGTCAACCGGCGGTGTCGTCTGTTTTGTGGGCGCCGGCGGTAAAACCAGCCTAATGTTCAGGCTTGCCCGGGAGCTTTCGGCCGGCGGTGATTCGGTCTTAACCACCACCACGACCAGAATACGAATGCCCACCCAAGACCAGTCGGAAGCGGTTGTGATCTCACCGCTGGCAGAGGCGATTATCAGTCGGGCCAATCGGTTTCGTAACAAAAATTTTCATTTTACGGCTGTTGCGGAAAAATTGAGTCCGCAGGAGAAACTGAAAGGGTTCCTTCCTGGGTTTATTGACGAATTGTGGAAGAGTGGGCTGTTCCGCTGGATTCTTGTAGAGGCCGACGGCGCCGCCGGCAGATCTTTAAAGGCGCCGGCCATCTATGAGCCTGTTGTTCCATCCTGCGCCGAATGGGTGATCGGGCTTGTCGGTCTGGATGCGGTGGGTAAGACCCTTGACGAAGACTGTGTTTTCAGGTCGGGCATGTTTTCGCAACTGACAGGGCTTGCCCTGGGCCAGGCGGTTTCCCCTATGGCCATTGCGGCATCTTTGACCCATGCCGGCGGGATTTTTAAAGAGAGTCCCGGCGCCGCCCATCAGTATCTCTTTTTAAACAAGGCCGAAAGCGCCGAGGGTATTAGAGCGGGACGCGAAGTTGTAAAAATCATTAAAGAGACAACACCCGTCCGGATAAAACGAGTCCTCATCGGCAGCGCAATGAAACATCCGCCGGTGATGGCGTTCTATGAAATAAGGTGAAACGCATGAACAATTTTTTTCTTGATTTGGATAAGCTATTGATTTCGGGGCAAAAGGTTGTGGTGGCCCGAATTATTTTTCAGAAAGGTTCGGCCCCGCGGTCCATCGGGACCAAGTGCATCATCCTCGAAAACGGCGAAATTCTGGGGACAATCGGCGGCGGCGCTCTGGAATATCAGGTGATCGAAAAGGCCCAATCGGTTTTTAAAACAGGCAAATCCGCCACAATCCATTTTCAACTTACAGGGGAAGATGTAGCTGAGACGGACATGCTGTGCGGCGGGATTGTGGATGTTTTTCTGGAGCCCATGTTTCCGGACAATCAGGTTGTCAGGGATGTATTTGGTAGAACCCGGGATCTCGTGATCACGGGCAAAGCCAAAGGAAAGCTCCTGACGCTGATTGCAGACGGAATTTCCCGTGACCGCCCGGACCGGCATGCCTTGATGATAAAAGACGGTTCCGGCGTTCAGGTGATCGGACGCATTCCCGGCGGCCTTGATGTCGGTACAGAGAAGCTTTTCGCGGGAAACACCCCTGAACTGAAGCGGTTCCCAATCGAAGGGGTGTCCATTTTTATGGAACCGATACAGTCCGCCGATGTTCTCTATATTTTTGGCGCCGGTCATATTTCCACATTTTTAAGTCCGCTGGCAAAAAGGGTGGGATTTGGCGTCGTTGTCATTGACGATCGCGGGGAATTTGCCAATGCAAAGCGTTTTCCCGACGCCGATGAAATCATGGTCGTGCCGCTTTCGCAATCGTTTGATCGAATTTCCGTTACGCCTTCTTCCTATATTGCCATTATTACCAGGGGACACATCCATGATCATGCCGTTCTCAAAGAAGCCCTGAAGCATGAACCCGCCTATATCGGCATGATCGGGAGCAAAAGAAAAAGAGAGGTGATTTATCAGGCGTTGATAAAAGAGGGGGCTTCCAAGGCAACTCTTCAACAGGTGCATTCCCCCATCGGGCTTGCCATCGGGGCGGAAACACCGGAGGAGATTGCCGTCAGCATTGTCGCCGAATTGATCCAGGAAAGAGAACGATCGAGAAAAAGGCCGGCCGGGTAAAACGGAGAGATGTGCCGGAGGCCGGATCGAAAATATGCAGAACAGATTCAATCCATCAAGAAGGTTCAGCTTCAGCAGGAAGACAAGACAGCAGCCGGCCTCCGGCAATAAATATATCTATACTTTAACGCGCATTTTAGCCTGATTATCACCGTTAATGAAATGATCGCCTTTTAAGGCGCGTTCGGCTTCCATCTCCAGTTCTTCATCCCACTGACCCAGGGAGTAACCAAACCAGGGCGGCTGCGGCGTCAGCGGCGGCAGACCCAGTTCTTCCCAGATCTTTTTGGCGTTTTCCATATACTTCTTTTTCGGGAGCGAGATCGGCGGATAGGGCTCTTTTAAGATGGCGTTTATCAGCATGGCGGATTCGTCGGCCGGATCATGCTGGGACGCAATGTCCGTGCTCACGCTGGCGCCGCCGAATGGTGGCGCATGACCTTTTTCAAGCCCTTTTAAAATCTGTACATCCAGATGCGGTTTCATGCGGTAGCACATGGCCCACATGACGGCATCAAGGTTTTCCGGATCGATATCGGTATCCACCGCCACAAGTATCTTGCCAACCCCCTGATGGAGGGATACGGCGGCATACATGGCCCGCCACACTTCGGATTCACTGGGTTTATCCATTTGAATGACGATGAACTTTCGCAGATTGGTCAGTGGTTCATGCAGGTAAACCCGTTTGACGCATTTGATGCTGTAGACGTTTTTCAGGTGGTTTATAAAAAGCGGCTCATATCCGACTTTCTTGACCACGGAGCTCTCACTTGGGGTAACCTGGCTGATCCAGGAAACAAAGGTGGCTTTCTTTTTGTGGGTAATGCAGGTTATTTCCATGAATGGATTGGTCTGGCGCGGGTGCATATAGCCGTGGGACTCCCCGAAGGGTCCTTCCGGTTCCAGATATTCGGTTGACATTATGCCTTCAATAACGATTTCCGCATCTGCCGGAACTAAAATATCCACGGTTTTGCATTTCACCACCGGGATCGGTTCGCCCACCAGGCCGCCGGCAACGGTAATTTCATCAACTTCGCGGGGTATTTTCTGAACGGCGGCATAGGAAACAACCGGCGGAGCACCGATAACCAGGGCCGCTTCCAGGGGAACCCCTTTGGCATTTGCCTTTTCCCAATGCACTTGAATGTCCTGCCCCAGACCGCTGGGGAAACAACCCACTTTGCGGCGCTGCTTCATCTGGCCCCGGTAGTTGCCGATGTTTTGAATGCCGGTCTCAATATCTTTTGTGAACCAGTGGGAACACGTCGAGTAGGGGGCGTTATCAAAACCGGGAGTTGAAATGGGGACCGGAAAGCGGTCGGTGCCGTTGCCTTCCTTGTCCAGGTCCTTGCCCTTTATAACGACCTCCTGGCAGGCAGCTTTATCCACGACGACGGGATCGATCCGATTGGCAAGGGCCTTTTGCCAGATCGTGTTGACTTCTTCAGGTTTGCAGCCCATGCCGGTAAAATAAATTTCGGGATTGGCCGCCAGGGCGCCGACAACCACGGGCATGTCATACTTTTTGCCTTTGGCGTCCACTACGTTTTCAAACAAAAATGCCTTGCGGTCTTTTTCTGCAATTCCGCCGCGGTATTGCCACCGTACCAGCGGATGGAGCTCCGTATCTTTATTGATTTCCCTTTTGACACGAATCAGCAGTCCTTTTTTTTCTAGATTTACCAAGTGTTGACTGAGATTTTTATACTTTTTTTTTGCCATTTCCTTCCTCCTGTTATGAGATTAAGACCGGCGACACTTGTTTCTATCAATCAAATATAATGATGCCAAAGGTGATACAAGACTCGAACAGCAAAATAAAACTTCACTGAAAACGGCCCGGAGAAGCTTCAGCGCGGCAGAATTCAGAGAAGCGTCGCGTGCGTTTTGATCAAGGCTAACTAACTCAGTGGTCGGGGAGTTTTTCAAATGTTGTCTTGTCCGCCCGGGGATAGCCCCCGTGGGAGCCGTAACCATCTTATCGAATCATTAGCGCACGGCAGCAATCCCGCTCAAATTCCATTGAACCAGCCCCAAAAGGCTGATTTCCACGGCGACGATGATCGTCTCTGCCTGTTGGGGCTTAGCGCAAAGGTTAGGGGGCGTGTACAGGGTGCAGTCATATTGGGTTACGGTTCCCACGGGGGCTATCCCCGGGCGGACCGGCGACAAACGCTGGACTGATAACGGCTCACCCCATAGGCATTCGTAATGAAACTCCCCGACCCTTCAACTAACTACAATATAATTACAATGTAACTATAACCACCGGGGTATGTCAAGAAAAAAAACAGCCGTTTTACATACGGAATTGCATCTCAAAAATATGCTGAAATGATTGAAAAGAAGCGGCCTGAAATTTGCACAAGCGGGTTGCTTTCACCCCCAGGGCATTTAAGGGTTTAGCCGTTTCTCTTCAATTACCCTGCATGGTTCAGGGGATTATTCCCATAAGGTTCCGGTCTTGCGGCCCTTTTCCAGATAGTACTCCCAGACTTTTTTGATGCTGACGGCGGGCAGGTAAGTCTTGGCGGCAGCGCGTTTGATCTGTTCTGCTGAAAGGGGTTGGGGGGTGCCGAGTATGGAGGACTCCACCAGCAGACGGGCATTTTCTTCCAGATATAGACAAGCGACAAAGGTTGCTTCAACGTAGGATTCAGCAACCACCGCACCGTGGCCTTTCATGATCACGGCGCGCGCGCTGCCCAGTGCTTTGGCCATTTGGTTTGCCTCTTCAAAGGTGGTGATTTTCTCTGCCTCGGAATAAACCGGGACGACCGCGCCGAAAATGCTGCCGTGATGACAGACGGGAACCAGGTCCTTTCCGGCAATACTGGGCAAAATTGCGTAGTGGCAATGGATGTGGGCCACACTGTTGACATCGGGCCTGGCCTGAAAAACCGCTGCATGAATAGGGAGTTCCTGGGGCGGCTCATGCTTGCCGCCGACCCATTCACCAGTTAACGATACTTCCGCGAGATCATCCGGGGTAACCGCTTCGCGGGATAGTTTCATGGGGTTTATAAAGAAAGTTTTTTGACCGGGCGCTCTGACACTGATATGTCCGGAAAAGTCAAGCAGCCCTGCCAGCGTCAGGAGGCGGCAAGCCCGGGCCGCATTGTCTTTTAATACTTGAATGTCTTTGTCCATGAGAGGCTGCTCCTGTTGTTATAATTTTGTTTTTGTCATTAGGACATTTGATATTTGAATTTGTTTCGAATTTCGATATTCGGATTTTGAATTGGACCATTGGCATTTGCAGAAATCGTGCCCTCCGGACTTAGACCAAGGCCGGCATCTCTGTGGCCGAATATTTACTCTATCTTTGCTTTTTATGCAACAGCAGGGTATACGCTTCATCACTGCGTGATGATCGTAATTTTAACAATGTCGCCGTCATCTAATCCCAGGACTTCTTTCAGACAAACCGGCGCAATTACCTCTAATATGTTCTTTGCATGAATTTGAACATCCTCGGCGGGGATAATGATTGCTCCCTGGATCCCTTTTATTTTTACAGAGAGGGTCTGTGCACTGCAGAATTTCGGATCAGGCGGGATCAACGCCTGAATGTCCGACCCTTTTAGAGATCCTATCAAGTCAGCGTCTGAATCGGCGATGACCAGATTCAGCGTTCCGGGATAAGGTTTAAATCCCAATTTTTTCGCGCATTGCTCCTGTACCCAGTCCAATTGGGTGAAAAAAGCAGCCTGACACGCTCCGCTCACAATTTTGCCCATCAACGTATATTTCTCATTCATCACGTGTCCTCGAAAAGATTATTCGTCCCTTAATTATTCGCCTTCGCCTGAATACCCTGCTGCTTGCAGCAGGGATGAAAGGCGAGGTGAACCGCGCCGAAGCTCAACTG
>JARGFK010000166.1 GCA_029211065.1 Desulfobacterales bacterium | reverse complement strand
CTGACTCAACAACATCCTCCTCCAATGAAAAACGGACCCTAACCCCCCTGTGTCAAGTGTGGGTAAAGCTCAGCTTTGCAAAGGGGGATCGAGGGGATTTTTACAGAGGGTGTACGGTTATCGATATTCGAACGCTCCGTGTTTTAAATCCCCCCAGCCCCCTTTTTCAAAGGGGGAGAATTGGGTTCAGATTTTCAAGCATTTTGAGCCCAAGCGTTATTTGCACTGATCCCTTCAAGGGGGCTTCCTGATGCCGCGCGCCTGTCCCGCACAGCGGGGCTCTGCGGGTGCGAGACTCACTCTATAATACAAATCCTTGTATGTATTAAGACAAATTATCGTATTGATAGGTACAATAATTGTTTGGACCTGACATAGGGTATCAGTTGGAGAATGTGCGAGGAAAACTGGTGGGGAAGGGGTTATTTATGCACCCTCTTGCGGTGCCATCGCTTCAAGTTCTTCCCATCGATGGTAGGCGGTTTCGATTTCCCGTTCGACGCGTTCAAGATCCGATTTTATCCGGCTGATTTCGCCTTTTTCTTTTTTGTACAACAAGGGGTTGGAGAGAGCTGTAAACAGCGCTTTTTGCGCTGATTCGATGGCTTCGATCTTTTGGGGCAGATCCTGCATTTCCCGCTGCTGCATATACCCCAGCTTTTGCGGGGGGTCCGCCTTTGGTTTTAATCGAATTTTTTTGGCGCCGTTTTTTTCCGGCAGCCGATCTGCTGCGGGTTGCGGCTGCTGGCTGAGCCAATCATCGTAGCCGCCGATGTATTCCACCACCTGCCCGTTGCCTTCAAAGACGATGGTGCTGGTGACCACATTGTTTAAGAAGGCCCGGTCGTGGCTCACCAGCAGAAGGGTCCCCGGGTAATCGAAAATCAGCTCCTCCAAAAGCTCCAGGGTTTCGGCATCCAGATCATTGGTGGGCTCGTCCAGCACCAGAACGTTGGCCGGTTTCGTGAACAGGCCGGCCAGCATCAGGCGGTTCTTTTCTCCACCGGAAAGGACGCGGACCGGCGTGCGGCATCTTTCGGGCGAGAAGAGAAAATCTTGAAAGTAGCTGATGACGTGGCGCTTTTGGCCATTAAAGACAATAAAGTCGTTGCCGGCGGAGATATTTTCCCGCACGGTCTTTTGGCTGTCGAGCTGGGCCCGGAGCTGGTCGAAATAAACGACCTGAAGATTGGTGCCGTGACGGACACTGCCGGTTTCCGGGTCTGCTTCTTTTAACAGGATTTTCAGCAGGGTGGTTTTGCCCACACCGTTGGGGCCGATGATGCCCACCTTGTCCCCGCGCATGATGACCGTGGAAAAATCCCGCACAATCGGGGATTTACCGTAGGAAAAGCTCACTGACTTGGCCTCGATGACAAGCTTGCCGGACCGTTCAGCCTCCTGGACCTGGAGCTTGACGTCGCCGATTTTGCTGCGCCGGGCCCGAAAGGCTGCCCGCATTTTCTGCAGGCTCCGGACGCGCCCTTCGTTCCGCGTCCGGCGGGCTTTTACCCCTTTTCGGATCCAGGCTTCCTCCTGGGACAGTTTTTTGTCGAACACCGCGTTTTGCGTTTCTTCGTTCTCCAGGGCGGCCTGTCTGCGCTCTAAATAGGTGGCGTAATTGCAGCTATATGAAAGCAGGCGGCCCCGATCCAGTTCCAATATCCGGCCGGCGATCTTTTTGAGAAAGGCACGGTCATGGGTGATGAACAGCAGGGTTTTGACGTGCCGCAGGATAAATTCTTCCATCCAGATGATCGTGTCGATGTCCAGATGGTTGGTGGGTTCGTCCAGCAGGAGAAGGTCCGGTTTGGAGGCCAGGGCGCGGGCAAACAGCGTGCGCCGTTTCAGCCCGGCTGAAAGGTCGGTGAACCGGCTTGCGGGATCCAGCCGGGTTTGTGAAAGAATGTTTTCGATGCGGGGCAATTGTTCCCAGCCGGCGTCGGCGTCCAGTATCTGCTGCAGTTCATCGCGCCTTTTCAGCAGTTGGGGGTTGATCCGGGTTTCCTTGAGTTTACAGACCCGACTGTGCTCGGCCAGGGCCCGGCCCGTTTCACCGAAAGCTTCGGCCACCACATCAAAGACCGTGCCGTCGAATCTTGCGGAAACATCCTGTTCCAGCGCAGCCACGCTTAGGGCCGGCCGGCGCCAGATCTCACCGCTGTCAGGAAGGATTTCGCCGCCCAGAAGTTTCAGCAGGGTAGACTTGCCCACACCGTTGCGGCCCACCAGAGACACGCGTTCGCCCGCTTCGATCCCGAAGGTTACGTTTTCCAGCAGTGGGGACTCACCGAATCCCCAGCACACATCCCGCATTCCGATCAGCATTATTCTCAGATAATATCCCGTGTTTTGTAGAACGCCACCTCCGGCCATTCTTCCATGCAGTATTTGAGCCGGAATTCACTGGTTGTGAGATAGGACAGGCAGCCCTGGGAATCCCTGGCCAGGTTGTGCATATTCTTTTTCTCAAATTCGGCCAGTTTTTTGCGGTCACTACACTCGATCCAGCGCGCCACCGCAAAGTCCACCGGTTCATAGATCGCATCCACGCCATATTCGGCCTTGAGCCGGGCCATGGTAACGTCGAATTGGAGGACGCCCACCGCCCCCAGGATATAGTCGCTTCCCGTAATCGGCTTGAAAACCTGGACCGCGCCTTCTTCCGCAAGCTGGGTCAGGCCCTTCTGGAGGTGCTTGGCCTTGAGGGGGTTTTTCAGGCGAACCCGCCTGAAATGCTCCGGCGCGAAGTTCGGTATGCCGGTGAATTTCAAAAGTTCCTTCTCGCTGAAGGTGTCGCCGATCTTGATGGTGCCGTGGTTGTGGATGCCGATAATGTCCCCGGGAAAAGCCTCGGTCACATTGGACCTGTCCTGGGCCATGAATATCGTCGCATTGGCCAGGGCGACTTCTTTTCCGATGCGGTGGTGAACCACTTTCATCCCCCGGGTGAACTTGCCCGAGCAGATCCTGACAAACGCGATCCGGTCACGATGGGCCGGGTTCATATTGGCCTGGATTTTAAAAGCAAAACCCGAAAAGGCATTTTCGTACGGCGACACTTCACGGGAGACGGTCGCACGCGGACCCGGAGGGGGCGCCATTTCTACGAATGCATCCAGCATCTCCTGGACACCGAAATTGTTGATGGCGCTGCCGAAAAAAACCGGCGTCTGGCTTCCCTTTAAAAAGTGCGAAAGCTCAAAGGGGTTTGCCGCACCCTTGATCAGTTCAATGTCTTCCCGCAGCTCTTGCGCCTGTGTGCCCAGCAGGCTGTCCAGGACCGGATCCGACAAATCCGTAATCACGACGCCGTCCTGCCCGCGGATGTCGCGGCCGGGAGTGAACAGGTGCAGCTGTTTGTGAAAGAGGTTGTAGACCCCTTTAAAGCGTTTGCCCATCCCGATGGGCCAGGAAAGCGGCGTGCATTCGATCTGGAGCTTATTTTCGATGTCATCCAGGATATCCATGGGGGCCATGCCCTCACGGTCGAGCTTATTGATGAAGGTAATGATGGGGGTGTTGCGCATCCGGCAGACTTCCATGAGCTTCTCGGTCTGGGTTTCAACCCCCTTGGCATTGTCGACCACCATCAGGGCGCTGTCCACGGCGGTCAGCACCCGGTAAGTGTCTTCGGAGAAATCCTGGTGGCCCGGGGTGTCGAGAAGATTAACTTCAAAATTCCGATAATTGAATTTCATCACCGAAGTCGTCACTGAAATGCCTCTTTCCTTTTCAATGGACATCCAGTCGCTGGTTGCATGGCGGGCGGCATGCTTGGCCTTGACCGCCCCGGCCTGCTGGATGGCGCCGCCGAAAAGGAGCAGCTTTTCCGTCAACGTGGTCTTGCCGGCATCCGGATGGCTGATGATGCCGAAGGTCCGCCTCCGGTTGATTTCTTTTTGTGTATGTGCGTCCATTAATTAACCCCGGTATAGAAAACCGGATCCTCCCCTAAAAAAATCCCCGGCTGCCTTTACAGGCCACAGGGGCTTGGTCCCACAGCGACTGAAACGATTGCAGCAATGATAATTCCTTTGAAAGCTTTTGTCAATTGCCGCGGCGTCGGCGCGAACGTTTCGGCAGCAAGCGGAGCATCCCTGAGGCACGACATGCCTATGCGCGCTGGATATCGATCTGCCGCCGGCCGATGCGGTAGGAAGCTTTCTTTGCCAGCAAAAGGCCGACAACATCTTCCGGGACATCTACGAAAGTCGTATGATGTTGAATGCTGACTTTGCCGATACAGCGGCCGGGAATATCGGCATGATGAGAGAGACTGCCCACGATGTGGCCGACATTAAGACCGTCTGCCTTTCCGGTCCTAAGGGCCAGGCGCACCATTCCCATTTCATGGGACGTGCGTCCGGCCGCTTTCTCATTGCTCTGATTCCGGCGTTTAGCTGCCGGTTTAACCTGCCTGGGGCGATCTTCGCGCAATTCGGCGATGGGTGCAATCGGGCGCTGCTGTTCTTCGGCGCGCACCAGTTTCAGGGCTGCGGCCGCTACCTCGATCACATCGTGGCCCTGTTCGGTCAACTTGGCCACCATGTCCCGTTCGCGCTGGCATCGGCCGCGCCGCAGCCAGACCATCATCTGTTCGACGAGTCGATTGTCTCTTTGAAGTTGAATGTCCGCTTCAGTGGGCAGGGTCGCAAGGGTCATTTTTTGTTTGGTGTAGGTTTCAATTTTACGCAGGAACCAGCGCTCTTTGGGCGTAAGAAGGGAGATGGCGATGCCCGATTTGCCGGCCCTGCCCGTGCGTCCGATGCGATGCACATACAATTCGTGATCCTGGGGCATGTCATAATTAAAGACATGGCTGACATGGTCGATATCCAGACCCCGGGCGGCCACATCGGTGGCCACCAGCACTTTGATCTGGTTGTTGCGGAATCGCTGCAGGACGCGTTCCCGGGCCTCCTGGCCCAGGTCGCCGTTGAGCACTTCGGCCTGGAAACCCCGGTTTGCCAATTCAGTGGCCAATTCAGCGGTGGATAACCGGGTGCGGGCGAATACCAGGGCGCTGACAATGGGTTCAGCCTCGAAGAGACGGGTGAGGGCGGCCAATCGATCCGATTCATTGATGAGATAGTAGCGCTGCTCCACAGTGGCCACGGTCAGTTTTTGATGTCCCATGGTAAAGGAGTGGGGGTTGCGCAGGTAGCGCTTGGCCAGGTGCAGAATCGGTTTGGGCATGGTGGCGGAAAAAAGTGCGGTCTGGCGCGCGTCGGGCGTCGCTTCCAAAATAGCCTCGATATCCGCGATAAAACCCATGCTGAGCATCTCGTCGGCTTCATCCAGCACCACGGTGGAAACGTGCTGCAGATCCAACGATTTGCGCTGAATCAGGTCCAGCAGGCGGCCGGGGGTGCCCACCACCACATCGACCCCTTTTTTAAGGCGGCTGATCTGGGTAATGTACGGCTGGCCGCCATAGACGGCCAGTACCCTGACCCCGACCCCGCGGCCGTATTGGGCCATGGCCTCGGCCACTTGAACGGCCAGTTCGCGCGTGGGGGCCATGATCAGACCCTGCACATGGCGCTTACCCGCTTGAAGGGTCTGTAAAATAGGCAGGCCAAAGGCCGCTGTTTTGCCGGAACCGGTTTGGGATTGGCCGATGACATCGCGCCCGGCCAGCAGGGCCGGAATAAGTTCGGACTGGATGGGGGTGGGGGCGGTGTAGCCCTTCTCGATCAGGGTCTGCACCAATTCCGGGCGCAGACCGATAGAACCAAATTCGTTGGTCATGATAGTGCTCCTGTTTGTAGTTTGACAAGTCCAATGGCCTGCACCCCTTTTCAGGGAATGCATCTATTGCCGGCCAACAGCCGACTCGTCCCGCAAACCTGAGCCTATCTGTCGCCATAAAAAGACCCGACCTGTATTTGCCGGTCGGGTCAACCTGTTTTAATAATCAAGGTAATATATAGCCTTTTTTCTAAATTGCAAGCATTGATTTGATTCCTAAATCCACCGCCTAATATTAAGCGCGGGCGTATTTTGGATTGGCGGAGATTTTTTTAACAAAAATTTCACTCCGGCCCGATCCATTTTCTTCCAATCGCTACCAAACACGCCCGAAAGCCAGTTTTT
>JARGFK010000165.1 GCA_029211065.1 Desulfobacterales bacterium | reverse complement strand
AACAGGGTGTCTTGGCTCCTCCATAACCGCATACTACACCATGTGGTCGGTTGAGTAAAGTGCATACCCACTTTTAATATTTATGACAAGACCCGGCTGTCTCAGATTCAGACCCCTGAAGGAAACATTGACTTTACCTATCTGTGCGGCGATAAGGTTGGTTCCATCAGCAAAGATGGAGAATTGATCTCTTACGGCTACGACGGCAAACTGGTTACTTCCGAAACCTTCTCAGGTACTTTGAATAAAACTCTTGGTTACACTTATAATAACGATTTTAATATAACCGGTTTCACTTACGCTGGGAGTACTACCAACTATACCTATGATAATGACGGGCTTTTGATCGGAGCCGGCAGTTTTACCATAAGCCGCAATGCCGGCAACGGTCTGCCCGAGGATGTTACGAACAGCGCCTTAACCCTTACTCGAACATTCAACGGTTATGGCGAGGTGTCGGATGAGAGTTATACCGTCAGCGGCCAGGGGATAACTTCCTGGGTTCTTGCCCGCGACAACAACGGGCGCATAAACAATAAAGCAGAAACCGTTGCCGGTATAAGTTCCAATTATGTGCATACCTATGATTCCATGGGTCGACTTCTCACGGTGACAAAAGACGGCGTCCTGGTGGAAGAATACGGCTATGATGAAAATGGCACCCGCGTTTATGAGATGAACACTTTACGCGGTATTGCCGCAAGAAGTTTCTCCTATGACGCTGAAGATCATCTGTTGACTGTAGATGCTGTTAATTATCAATATGACCTGGACGGCTTTCTTACCACCAGGACCAACGGCGCGGATGTCACTACCTACGACTATTCATCCCGTGGGGGGCTGCTAAGCGTGAGCCTACCGGACAATCGCTTCATCGAATATGTGCATGATCCGCTTTGGAGAAGAATAGCCAAAAAGGTAAATGGCTCTATCGTTGAAAAATATCTCTGGCAGGGTTTAACGCGCCTGCTGGCAGTGTATGACGGCAGCAATAATCTTCTAATGCGCTTTGAATACGCCGATGCCAGAATGCCGGTTGCCGCATCAATCGCCGGTGCAACCTATTATCTTACTTATGATCAGGTAGGCTCCTTGCGGATTGTTGCAAATGCATCCGGTAGTGTGGTAAAAAGAATAGACTACGATTCTTTTGGAAATATTGTTGCCGATAGCAACCCGGCTTTTATTATTCCCTTTGGATTTGCCGGCGGGTTTTACGATATAGATACCGGACATGTAAGATTCGGATACAGAGACTACGATCCGGATATCGGAAGATGGACTGCAAAAGATCCGTTACTATTTGAAGGGGAGGATACGGATCTTTATGGTTATGTTCTAAATGATCCGGTTAATTTGATTGATCCTTGGGGATTGGAAGGTTATTGGCCAACAGATAGTCAAACAGTTACAAGCCCATTTGGACCCCGTGGAGGAGGACCTCATACCGGAACCGATTTACGGAATCCCAAAGGTAACTCAGCATATGCTACAGATAATGGAACAGTTATTTTATTAAGGAAGGATAAAAAGGGCGGTAATCAAATAAAAATTTTAAATGATGATGGTTCGGTTTCAGGTTATGCCCACACGCATTGGGTTGATGGACTTAAGATGGGTGATAAGGTCAATGCCGGTGATGTGATTGGATCCTCTGACGATAGTGGCTCTGGCAAGCCTCATTTACATTTTACCTATAGACTCTGTGAGACTTGTCCCAAAATAGATCCTGAGACAAATAAATTGTGGGATGCCGAACCTTGTCATTAACAACTTTGATTGAGGCTATATAATGAAATTATGTAAGTATTATGTTTTTATAATTATTATATTTTTGGGCACTGGTAGTAGTATATGTAAAGAACTTGAAGAAAAAGACATCATTGACCATCAGGTTTTACCGGTAGCACTTAAATGGAAAGAGGCTATATTAAAAAAAGATATCAAGGCTCTTGTCAATTTTGCTTTGCCTGAAGATCAAGAGGCAGTAAATGATGAGCTAATACTTACTAAATCATTTCTTCATCGTCTTTTTTTTGATAATGAAAGTAATCTCAATGGCAAGAAATCTGTATATGAAATTTTAATAAATTCAAAAAATATAAAGATAATAAAACATAGTCAACTTTGGAAAAATGCTAATAGCGTATCAGTGTACTATTATGATCAAAATAAAATAGACTTAAAATTTCCAATTAATCCCGACAAGGAACAGTTATTGTTAAATATAGGACTTGTTTGGAAGACATATTTCTTTCAAGTAGATGATATTTGGTATACATCATATAATTATGGACAGTAGCGGCCGGTTAACTTTCAAATAACTTCAACTGGATATGTGAACTAGCAATTTCATTCTTGTAATCAGTCTCTGTGAGCACCTGTAAAATGGGCTTTTTCTCAAAAAGGGGAAATAATAGGGTCAGCTATGATTTTATGCGTTTCTATTTGAAGCATAAGGAAGAAAGACAAGGGAGCGGACTTAAATATTAATTATTCGGTTTGTCATGGGCGGTTGGAGAATTTATCTTTAACCGCCTTTTCTTTTTTGGGCGGTGGGCAGGCATCTTAAATATGGAAAAAGTAAGCGCTTAATAAACTGCACCGGTTAAGAAACGACGAGTAGACCGGGATCAATATGCTGGGGCAGCAGTTCTTTGTAATTCTTTTGGGATTCAACGTGGGGAAGTTGCTCAAACAGGAATCGAAAATATTCATACGGTTTCAGCCCGTTTGCTTTGGCGGTTTCGATTAAACTGAATATGGCCGCACTGGCTTCAGCCCCGTTTGGATGACCAGAAAACAGCCAGTTCTTTCTTCCCAAAACAAACGGACGGATCGCATTCTCGGCAAGGTTGTTGTCCGGTCTCAGCCTTGCGTCTTCAATATACCGGGCCAGACGATCCCAGTTATGAAGCGTATAGTTAACCGCCTTTCCCAATAGGCCCTTGGGCGGGGTCAGCGATGACATCCGCGTTAACCAGCTTTTAAAGTCGTTTAACATCGGTTTGGCGGCATTCTGCCGGAGACAGTACAGTTGGTCACTTGAAAGTTCGTTTGCAGTCGCTTGTTTTTCGATAGCGTACAGCCGTCCAATGTACTCCAAAGCCTCCTCGGCATGGCCTCTCTTTTTCGGGTTGGACTTGGCTTTGATAACTTCCAAAAACTTACGACGCACGTGTGCCCAGCATCCCACCAGGCGGACACCGACCTGCCGGCCTAAAAGATCATAACCGCTATAACCGTCGGTCTGGACAAAACCCTGGTAACCCTTCAGGAAGGTAAACGGCACCTGTCCCGAACGACTCGGCTGATACTGGTATATCAAAACCGGCTTTTGCGGATCACCGCCCCGGTAGACCCACATATACGATTTGCTGGTATTGGCCCGGCCTGGCTCACTTAACACCTGCACGGGCGTTTCATCAATATTGATAAGGGGCCCGCTGCGGATCTCCTGATGAAGCAATTCCATCAGCGGTTTAATTTGATCGGCCACTTTTACCGCCCAGTTGCACATCGTCGCCCGGCTCAGCTCAACCCCCATCCGGGCAAATATCTTTTCCTGGCGGTAAAAGGGCAGCGCATCCTCAAACTTGGCTACCAAAAGATGCGCCAAAAGCCCGGAAGTGGACAATAGGTGGACAATAGGGACGTCCGTAAATAAGTAAATAACTTGACTTGGCGGAGGTTTACTGGTAAGTGTTTGTTCATGCCAAGGTCAGCCCGCATAGACGCCCCCGGAGTTTTACATCACATTATTATTCGCGGTATTGAACGGCGCAACATATTCAAAGACGATCAGGACCGTGATGACCTTCTTAAGCGGCTTGCGACCCTGCTGCCTGAAACCCGCATCTCCTGCTATGCCTGGTCATTCATGTCCAACCATGCCCATTTTCTTTTCCGCACCAGCGACGTTTCCTTATCCACGCTCATGCGAAGGCTTCTGACCGGGTATGTGGTCACGTTTAACCGAAGGCACAAACGCTACGGCCCTCTTTTTCAGAACCGGTACAAATCTATCCTTTGTCAGGAGGATCCGTACTTAAGGGAACTGGTGCGTTATATTCACTTAAATCCCATAAGAGCCAAGATTGTTTCCACGGTTTCCGAGCTCAACCGCTATGAATACAGCGGCCATAGTGTGCTGATGGGCAGGTGCAAAAGCGACTGGCAGGAAATGAAATATGTGCTTTCTTTGTTCGACAAATCGATTGTAAGCGCCAGGAAACGGTATCTGACATATGTAGAGGCGGGATTGGAACTAGGGCGTCGCCCTGAGCTGGTCGGCGGCGGACTGATTCGCAGCCTGGGAGGGTGGCGGGAGGTTAAGAAAAAGCGGTTTGGTAAAGGGGAACGCCTTAAGGGAGATCAGCGGATTTTGGGAGAAAGCGAGTTTGTATCACAAATTCTGGAGGAAGCTGAAGAAAATTATGAACGTTCCTATGAGCTGAAAAGCAAGGGTTATAATCTTGAGGTGATTGAGAAAAGGGTGTGCGAGCTGATAGGAATTGAAAAAGGAGAGCTATACAGCGGCAGTCGCCGGCAGGCGGTAGCCGAAGCCAGGGGGCTGTTTTGCTATTGGGCCGTAGATGAATTGGGGTATTCCTTGGCTAAATTGGCGGAAGCGCTGGGTAGGACCGGTCCAGGGATTGGCTATGCCGCGCAAAGAGGTAAAAAGCTGGCAAATCAACAAAAATATAAATTGATGGAATGAGTTATTTACTTATTTACGGACGTCCCCACTGGATACCACTGGATAGAGCCCTATCGAACGGAACCCTCTTTTGGCATTAATAACGCAAGCGGTCGCTGGCGCAGTTTTAAGCCAATTATTAGGTATAAATAACACTAAGAGGTATCGGCGGATAGCGCCACTCGCCGGGTTTGGGCAGGAGGTGTTCGGCGCCCACGGTGAGCCAGTTCATCTCGGACTTGATATCCCGCAGTTTGCCGTCGTCCGGCGGCCGGGCATGGTCGGTGAAGGCGTAGGTTACCTGAAAAATACAAATGTTGTCCTTTTTTTCACGGGTCACCACATAGTGCTTTCGCAGAGTCCGCGGTCCGATACCGTAAGCCTGGGCGATCCCATCCAGTTCAGCGCTGCTGAATTTCATCAAAAGGGCTTTTGACGCCCCCCTTTCTGAAAGCCGGATCAAAGCCCTGGACTCGCTGCTGCCCGCATATATGGTGGTGATACAGGCGATTCGCTTCAGATACTGGGCGGCGACAATGGCGGCCGTACGCCTGCCGCCGACCATGAACGGAACACCGAAATACTCAAAGAATTTCTTCTGAATATCCTCGGCGTATTTTTCCCCTTTTTCATAAATATCCTTTGAGATATAGCGAAGCGCCTGGGCCATGTTTTCAGCGGCATCGGCAATGGGCCAGTCGATGCGCACATGAAAATGGGACAGACAGTACCGATTCCGGTTGGCGCTGGTGGGGTCCCGCTGGATCAGCAGGGCATAATCCACCGGCAGAAGGTCCTTTAAAAAATCGAAAAAATGGGCCGACTCCAGATACTTGTGGCTTCTGTCAAACTTTACCGACAGGGGCATGATTTCCGGATGGTGCAGATTTTTCTTGATGGTTTTATTGTCGTCAAAAAAACGGATATATTTTTTATGGGCGTTGGGTATGGTATCTTCGACAAAAATAAGCAGGAACGAATTCTGCGGGTCATATTCCACTCCGGGAATCCGCGCCCGGGGCTTCAATTCCCGCTTTTCAACAAAAGGATAGGGGATATTTCGGGACAGGAAATTTGAATACGAATCAAGCAGCGAATATCGCAGGAGATATTGGTCCAGCTCATCTCTTAAAAGTTCGTAATAGGACCGCCGTAATCGGTTTGCCTGACTAAGCTCTTCCCGGACACTCCAGAATGCTAATCTGCCTTCCTGCTTGATCAATTTGCCGTCTCAACTTTCGCAATGATAGGGTTAAAATAACCTCATTTCTCAAAATGCGATTGAACTCAGGGTATAATTTTAATGAACCGGTTATCATAATTTTTAAAATCTGTCAACAAAAACAGTTAATTATCAGTAATTCTGGGCGAACAGATTAAAGTGGATATTTCCTGTAGATATTTGAGTTAAATAGAGTATTCGTGATAATTT
>JARGFK010000164.1 GCA_029211065.1 Desulfobacterales bacterium | reverse complement strand
TCCCTATCGTATCTTAGAATTTTTATCCAGCCCTTTTAGCATTCATCCTCATTCTGAACAACCAGGAGTGTAGGAAAACTCGACTGTTGTGGCGCAAACCCCTACACCATGATAACTATCTGAATAACCTTCATTAATTTTAAGTTTCAAAACTATTTTAAAATTTATGTGGATTATTTCAACACACCCTCACGTCCTTCGAACCGACCTTATCCTTCCGGATAAAATAAATAATACAAACCATATCGTATGGTTATGGAATATATTGCCGGCGCAGAGCTTTCTGGCATGCCTCTTGCTTTATACTGTGTTAACCATCAATGCAAATCCAACAAAGGAGCGAGCGATGAAGGAACAATTTAAAAGGAGCCAGAGAGGTCAGGCCGGTTACGGGTCATTCTATCGCAAGGGCAATTTAGAGGACCTGGGAAAAAGCGATGAAATTCCCGTGATTCTGGGAAGACAGGTCTGGATGGTGAAACCGGAGCAGAAATCCAAAATCGGAAATCCGTGCCTCTGGATGCAGGCCGGGGCCGTAAAGTTCAAAAATTGCAACAATTACTATGACTGCACCACCTGCAGCTATGACGCCGGCATGGCCCAGCGGGTGGAACAGGGCAAGCAAATCAGCTGGCAGGACGCCATGCGTAAAAAGCCCGATATCGAACGGATTTGCCGGCACAGCCTGACCCATCGCATCGCCAATCGCCTGTGCGCCTACGACTATCAATGCGGCGCCTGTGATTTTGACCAGTTTTTTGAAGATGTCTGGACGGCCAAAAGCAAAAGCACCCCTTACGCCCTTCAGCAGGTCAAGGGGTTTGACGTGCCGCTGGACTATTACTTTCATAACGGACATGCCTGGGCGCGCATTGAGAGCGGCGGCTATATTCGCATCGGTCTGGATGACTTTACGTCGAAACTTTTCGGCAAAGCCGATGGGTTTGACCTGCCCCTGATGGGCAAGGAGTTTGACCCGGGGGCTGTGGGATGGGGGCTGAAGCGCAAAGAAAACCTGGCGGACATGCTGTCTCCGGTCGGCGGCGTGATCGTGGAGGTCAATTCCAAGGCCAGGCAAAATCCCGAAATCGTCAACCGGGAACCATACGGCGACGGCTGGCTGTTCCTGGTGCGAACGCCGGACATCAAAAAGTCCATGAACGACCTGATGACGGATACAAAGAGTTTGACCTGGATGGATACGGAAGTGCGCAATCTGGAAAACATGATCGAAGAAGTCGCCGGTCCCCTGGCAGCCGACGGCGGGCATCTGGCCAGTGACATTTACGGCAATTTGCCCCAGCTGGGATGGAACAATTTAACCCGGCGCTTTCTCAAGACACGATAGGATGAGCTGCTGCCGGCATCCCGGCAAACCCTGATTATTGCAAAACCTGTTTTATATAGAGGAAAATAAAATGAATACGATCCGCACTGAAAATCGCCTAAAAACCACTCAGGATCCCTGCGTCTGGATGCAGGCCAATGTCATCCCTAAAAAACTCTGCAAAACGGATTATGACTGTATCGCCTGCCGTTTTGACAAAGCCCTGCGAAGCCTGGCCATGGAAAATGAAAAACTTCGCAAGCTGGGGATTGCTCCCAATACCAAACGGGGTAAAATTGTTTTCTGGAAAGACCCCCTGATGGGTCTGGCGCCATGGAAACGGCCCTGTATCCACCATCTGAAAAAGCGCATCGAATTCAGGGCCTGCACCAATGAGTACCGCTGTGACAATTGTGAGTTTGACCAGTATTTTTACGACGAGTACACCGTGCACGCCATTGTAAAACCGGTGGATGTTTTGAACATCGAAGGGTTTAAACTCCCCCAGGGGTTTTATCTTCACCGGGGTCATACCTGGATAAAGCTGGAAGGCGGCGGCGAGGCCAGAATCGGCCTGGACGATTTTGCCCTGCGCCTGTTCGGCCCGCTGGACACGTTTGAGTCGCCGCTGGTGGGAAAGGAACTCCGGCAGAACCGGTCGGACATAAAAATGAAACGGGGATCGAACAGCGCCAATATTCAGTCCCCCCTCAGCGGGGTGGTTACCGCCGTCAACCCCCGGTTAAGAGAGCTGGGCAGCCTGGCGAACCAAAATCCTTACGCCGACGGCTGGATCGCCCGGGTTCATTCCCGCAGCCTGCGCCAGGATCTGAAAAATCTGATGATGGGGAATGAAGCGACTGATTATTTGCGGGACGAGGTCCAGCGCCTTTACCAGGTGGTCGAAGCGGAAGGCGGCCCCCTGGCCACCGACGGCGGCCAGTTCGGCCATGACATCTATGGCAACATGCCCCAGCTCGGATGGAAACGGATGGCGAATATTTTCCTGCGGACATAGAATATACGTTCTACCGTTTTAAACAAAAATTTACCCCTTTAGTAAAATCCCCACGGTCCCCCCTTTGAAAAAGGCGCAGGGGGGATTTTTTTAAGGAAATCAATCTAAATTCAGCTTGAATAATACGTCACCGGATTTACGAATCAGCGTACTTTGTTTTACTTCGCCAGCCTTTTTTTTTCATCTTCGAAAAGAACTTTGCAATAGCGGCACATCTGGTCGGATTTGCGGTCGACATCCTTGACGCTGCGGCAGTAATGCATGATGCAGACGGGATCCGGGCAGTGGCGCAGTTTAAAGGTGTGGCCCAGCTCGTGGATCGCTTCCTTGACCACCCGGACCGGATAGGCTTCCTGTACGCTCAAGGGCGAAAGGCCTTCCTTTAAACGAAAGGTGGACACAATACAGGCCTTGCCGCCCAGCTGCGCCTCCCCGTATACATGCGTAAGGATGGGGATGAAAAGATCCACCGCGGTGATCGCGAGCACCTTGGCGGCGCCGTCCGGCGCCGCTGCCGCCAGTTTGTCCAGAATCACAGTGGAATGATACTGGTCCCGGTTGGGATCCAGGGCGAAGTCCACATCCGGCAGCAGCGGCAGTCGTTCAACGCCAAACCCGAACACCCGCTGAAGACCCCTGCTGATGGGATTAAAAATTTCCTCACCACAATCCCCGACAAAAGAGACCACGACCGTATGTTCTAAAGGCGCAATCAAGATGGCTTCTGAATGTTATATCGCTTGATTTTGTTATAGAGGGTCGAACGGTCGATTTCCAGCGTTTTGGCTGACCGGGATATATTCCAGTCGTTGGCGCTGAGCACCTGTGAAATATGGGCCTTTTCAATTTCGGCCAGCGAGTTTACGTCCGGGGCGGCGTATTCCTCGGCACAGAATATCGGCAAATTCTCAGGCTGGATGATTGGCCCTTTGCATACCACCACCGCCCGTTCAATGGCGTTTTCAAGCTCTCTGACATTACCGGGCCAGTCATAGAGCATGATCTCATCCATGGCCCCCCGACTGATGCGGTCGATGGGTTTGTTGGTCTCCTGGGCAAACCGGTTCAGAAAATGATCCGCCAGGAGCGGCAGGTCTTCTTTGCGCTCCCTCAGCGACGGCATTTTAAATGAAACTACGTTCAGGCGGTAGTAGAGGTCTTCGCGAAAGGTTCCGTCTTTGATCACTTTCTGCAGTTCCCTGTTGGTTGCGGCGATAACCCTGAAATCGACCTCCAGCGGCTGCGTCCCGCCCACGCGGTAAAAAACCCGGTCCTCCAAGATCCGCAAAAGATCGATCTGCATGCGCATGCTGATCTCGCCGATTTCGTCTAAAAAGAGCGTGCCGCCGTGGGCCAGCTCCAGGCGCCCTTTCTTTGTCTCTTTTGCGTCCGTAAAGGCGCCCTTCTGATAGCCGAACAGCTCGCTTTCCATCAGATGCTCGGGTATGGCGCCGCAGTTGACCACCACAAAGGGCCCCTGGCTCTGGGGGCTGTTGGTGTGAATGGCTTTGGCGGCCAGCCCCTTGCCCGTACCGGTCTCGCCGGTTATCAGGACCGTGGAATTCATCGGCGCCACATCTGCAATCAAGTCAAACACCTGCTGCATGGCCCGGGACTGCCCGATCATGCTCTCAAAGCGGGTTCGCTCCTTGTACTGTTCCTTGAGGTACAGATTTTCCAAGGCCTGGGCCTGGTTTCCCAGAATTTTTTCGATCAGCACGCCCAGTTCGTTAGGGTCAAAGGGCTTCAGCAGATAATCCGCGGCCCCGTTTTTCATGGCGTCGATGGCGGTAGAAATGGAACCGTAGGCCGTGATCATGACCACCGCTACATCCGGATCGTTTTCTTTGACATGTTTTAGGACATCCAGACCGCTGATGCCTTCCATCTTGATATCCAGCAGCAGGATATTATAGCGGGTCGCATTTAATTTTTCTAAAGCCTCCTCGCCACTTTTTGCGGTTTCGACATCATGGCCGTCCCTGAGAAGCCAGCCCGCCAGGGACTCCCGCATGATCTTTTCATCATCAACGATAAGGATTTTCACGTTCCCCATAGGGACCTCCAAGTCAGGGTTTAACCGCTTTGGTCAGGTATTCCCGCGGCAGTTCGAGTTCAAATGTCGTTCCTTTGCCCACCTCTGACGCGACATTGATGGTGCCGCCATGCTCCCTCACAATTCCGTATGCCACCGAAAGTCCGAGGCCGACCCCTTTGCCTTTCTTTTTGGTGGTGAAAAAGGGCTCAAACAGCTTTGAGAAATTTTCGCGGGGTATCCCGATGCCGGAATCCTTGAAGGTAACATAGATTTTATCGGCGCCTAATGCGTGTCTGGTCTCGATCCGCAGGGTGCCGCCGCCGGTTGCCTCAACGGCCTCGGCGGCGTTTGAAACGATGTTCATCATGACCTGTTGCAGCTGGTCCTGTGATCCGATCAGATCGGGCAAATCGACGGACAGCGCCTTTTCTACTTTGACGCCGTTTATTTTAAGCAGGTTTGAATTAATGACGAGGGTTTGTTCAATCAATTGATTGATGTTAACCCGTTTGGGTTCCATTTTTGACTGCCGTGAAAACGCCAGCAGGTTGGAAACAATCCGGCTGATGCGCCGGGTCTCGGTTTCCATCAGGGTCAGGTATTGACAGAACTGTTCGATTTCATTCTTGTTAAGATCGTCTTCTTCAATGATGCGCTTCATCAGGATGATCAGGTTCAATATGCCCGCAATGGGATTATTGATTTCATGGACCACCGACGCTGAAAGTTTTCCCAAAGACGCCATTTTGTCTTTGTGGATCAGCTTGGCATGGGTCTCTTCCAGTTGTTGGGTCCTTTCCTCAACCATCTGCTCCAGCCGCCGGGTGATTTCCTCCTCTTCTTTCAGGCGCGCGGTGATATCCCGGGTGATTTCGATAAACTTTGAAATTTTACCGTCCTTTTCCCAGATGGGAAAAACGTGAACTTCAAAATGGGACAGCACCCCTTTTGAATTCATCCGGTTCATCACATGCCGGGTCGGTCTTTTATTTCTAATCACTTCGTCCAGCGGGCAGGCAATTTCTTCGGAATTGCACCGCTCTGTGACGCCCTGAAATACCTCGTAGCACTTACGGCCGATGACGTCTTCGCGCGAACAGCGCATTTGTTTGAGAAAGGCCTCGTTGACTTCTTCGATTTCCATCTGCGGGGTAATCACCGAAATAAAATCCTGGATCCCGTTCAGGATCGTTTCCATTTCCCGGGTCCGGTCCCTGAGTTTGCGCTCCTGCAGACCGATGGCCTCCCAGAAAACCTTGAACACGTGGTAGGACAGCACCCGGATATGGATGGGCCGGGTATTGAGGATTTCTTCAAAAACCTGCCCCTTCGGGTTGAGGACGACGATGAGATGAATGCTGTGCCGGGGATCATACAAATCATGATAGTCGGTAACGGTCAGCAGCCCCAGCTTTTTGGCGATCACCATGGCCGGCGCCTTTGGGTTGGGGTCTGCAACCGCCACGATGGGAGCGCTGACCCGTTCCTGGGGATCGTCAAATAACGTTTTTTCCAGGACTTCGGTGCTTAACTGCCCGCCGCCGACAAGTGCGATGTTGATAATCTCAGACATTTTTTTCGGCATAAATTCCTCTTTCGATTTAGGTGGAAATCGATGATACGGAATCGCCAATTCTTTTGGGAGATGATCTTAAGTTAATTATCACGCGGTCGGTATCGATTCAAGCTCATTTTTCCAGGAGCAGTAATTCTGGGCGAACAGATTAAAGTGGATATTTCCTGTAGATATTTGAGTTAAATAGAGTATTCGTGATAATTT
>JARGFK010000163.1 GCA_029211065.1 Desulfobacterales bacterium | reverse complement strand
ATGCTTGGGTCCATAAACTGTCTAACTCGCTATTATTACTACTTTATAGGGTCGTTTTAAAAGAGCCGCACCCAAATGATTTTGCCGGCTTAGAAGCTCTGGAACATCAGTTGCTTGCGTTCCAAAATCATTATGAGAAAATCGCAAAACCGATTAAATGGAAATTTACGAAGAAAGATCTTAACAGAATTCTTTTAAAGCTTTCTTCAGATACTGGCCTCCTTGAAAAAATGGCCGCATAAAATACGTCACAGTAATTACGAATTAGAGCACTTAGGGTCCCGTTTTGCGGGCCTGGTGTCTTCCATCGTGGCCCCATCCTGGACCGGTATGGTCCGTACCCCCTTTGAAAAAAGGGGCGCAGGGGGGATTTAATAAAGGGTGAAATGATGCCGCTTTCTACCAGTAAAGCATGGCATCCTTGAAAACTGCACGCAGATCGGCTTCCGTCACCGGCCGGGGAGACAGTTTGATCACCCGGTGCTGGGGCAGTGCGCCTGCTACCAGCTTTGGGATGTCGTCCGGCGTATACCCCACGGCGCTGAGGCCGTTGGGGATTTTAAGGCGCTTCATAAAGGCGATGACCTGTTCGGCGATAATGTCGCCGGCGTCTTCGGGTTTGGCTTTAGATATGTCGGCGCCCAGCGCCTCGGCGGCCTGGAGGTGTTTTTCCGGGCAGGCCGGGGCGGTAAAACGGAAGGCAGCCGGAGCGTTCAGGACCACGGCCATGCCGTGGGGCACCAGGGGGCGGTCCCCGGGATATTCTTTGGGTCGATAATTTTTTACCATGCCGGACACCGGGTAGGACATGCCGTGGGGCAGGGTGACCCCGGCGTTTCCAAACCCGATACCGGCAAAGGAGGCGGCCAGCATCATTATGCCGCGGGCTTTTTCATCGGAAGGATTCTCAACCGCCTGAATAAAATTTTCTTTCAGCATCCGCAGCGCCTGCAGCGCCCACAGATCACTCACCGGGTTCGATCCCTGGTAAGCGGGCCGCAGAATCGGTTTCTCCGGCCGGGGGCGCTGATCAAACGGCAGGGCGGTATAAGATTCGATGGCGTGGGTCAGCACGTCGAGACCTGTCGAAGCGGCAATGATGGGCGGCAGTGTCCGGGTGTTCTCCGGGTCTACGATTCCCAGGGTGGGTTTCAATCGGCGGTGAGCGATGCCTGTTTTGGCGTGCATCGCTTCAAGATCAAAAATAACGACTCCGGTGGTTTCACTGCCGGTCCCGGCGGTGGTCGGTATGGCGAAAAGGGGTTTGAGCGCCCCGGGAACGGGCTGCCCCTTTCCCACCGGCGGGTTTACATAATCCAGAAAATCAGCCGGTGGATACGTGGCATACAGGTTGGCCGCCTTGGCGGTATCAATGACGGATCCGCCGCCGACGGCGACAAAGCCGTCGAAATCGCCGGCGGTGGCAAAGGCGATGGCATCCTTTAACGACGCATCCGTCGGTTCGACCCGGACGTCCGGGTAGAGCGCATAATCGATCTTCTGGTCCTCAAGGGACGCCAAGACCGTCTGAACCGGCTGCAGCTTACTTAAATGCGCATCGGTTAACACCATGACCCGCTTGACCCTCATTTCCGCCAGGTCCATACCGACTTCACGGGTGGTCCCTTTGCCGAAACGAATATTGGAACTCGCCATTTCAAAGGCATAATCGGTTTCCATAAAAGCTCCTCCTAAGTTCATATCCGTCAGGCTAAGAGCCTGCCGTTTTTGAGTATGACCGTTTCATCGGCCCGGATGGTCGGTTTGTGCATGAGCGCATCAAAATGGGTGGACGCTTTGATTCGGCCGCCTAGATTGATACTGGTGCCGATGCCGATGTGGGCGGTGCCGTAGGCGCCTTCGTCGTAATTGCAGCCCAATATCCCCACCGGCTTTTTTATTTTCGGGTTCAACCCCACGGCAACCTGGGCAATGTTGTATACCGCGGGGTCTTTCTGGGCCTGCCAGATCCGGTTAAGGGTTTCGGCTACCGGACCGCCGGCGGTGCTGACAACCATTCCCTGTTTGATTTCGAAAATTACGGGTTCAGACAGCAGTCCGATGTCCAGATAGGGAATACTGGCATCGGCCACAAAGGTCCCTTCCATGGACCCTTCAATGGGCGAAATATTGGCCTCGATGTTCGGCGCAGAAGAAAATTGACCGGGTCGGTCCACCAGGCAGCAGTGGGCGTTTCCCTTTCGACCTTTGACACTGACAGTTAAACGGGTGCCGGCAGCAGTGGTGATGGTTAATGTCGAGGCGCGGGTAAGCAGTCGGGCGACTCTTTCGCAGAGGGGGCGCTCCTTTTTAAAATCAGCGCTGAACGCATCCGAAAGCATGAGATTTTGAGACAGAGCCGTAAGGGACAGTACCCGGGCGCCGGCTGCCAGGGCTTCTTTAACAGCACTGGTGTGGGCCAGAGATTTTTGGACCGGCAGCAGGATGACGCCGGCCTTTTTCATGGCTGCAGCAACAGCGGCGGTGGGTTCCTGGCCGTCTACTTTTCGGGGCGGCATCGCTGCAACCGTCACAACGGCACCGGTTGACCGGGCCGCTTCAGCCAGAAGGTCCGCGCAGGCTTCAGTTTTAGAATCGGATACAATGAGAACGGTTTCATTTGCTTTAACGGCGGTACAGACGGCAACAATAATCCGGGCGCTTTTTTGCAGCAGCGTTTTATTCAAAACTCTGTCTCCGGTATAAAGCAACGACCGGCCGCCATACAGGAAGGATCGACTACGGTTTCAGAATCTGAAAATTAATGACTTCCAGCTTGTTTTCCGAAGCGTCCAGTATTTCCACATGCCACGCGCCGGTTTCATGGGGCCGGATGTTTTTCATACTGTAGGTCCGCCAGGAGGCGGAATTAACCGGCAGCGAAATGCGAAACATTTCGGCATTGCCGTAGTACCACACATGGGAAACCGTGGTGGGGGTTTTGGCCCCGATGATTTTACTGAAGCAATAAAGTTTTCCAATTGAATCCGGAAAGCTGGTTTCGGCGCCGATTGGTTGGCGCTCGACCACATCCTGACAGACAACGGCTTCCACATCCAGTACATCCGGCGCTTGAGAGAATGCGGTTTGCGGCGCGTAAAGTAAAAAAAGTAAAAAAAGAGCAACGGCTGTGCGGGGAAATGTAACCATCTGTTTCATAAAAAATCCTCCCTATAATTTATATGAATCTTTATCGATGTTATGAAGGAAATCCGTATGCAATATATAGCATTCTCTCGGCAGGAAGAAAAATGTTTTTTTTAAATCTCTTTGAAAATGCTGTTTGCTGGAATACATCCGGCGCATGATTTTTATGACAATGGCGCCATTTTCAGACGGCGCCTGATCATCAGAAACCCCAGCAGCGTAATGGTTGCAAAGGCCGCACCTGCAAAAAACGGCATGGCTGCGCCGTACAGGTCCCACAGCAGGCCGGCGATGAGACTGGCGGCCAGAATTGAAATGCCGCTGACCATGCTGAACACGCCAAAGGCCGTCCCCCTGAGATTTTGAGGAGCGGTATCAGCCACCATCGCCGCCAGCAGGCCTTGGGTGAGGCCCATGTGAAGCCCCCAGAGTCCGGCACCGGCCATCACCTGCCAGATGCCGGCTGCGAATGCCAGAACCAGGTCTGAAATAATTAAAACGCATAATCCCGCCGCCATTAAACCGGACCGTCCGATGCGGTCGGACAGCTTCCCGGCCGGATAAGCGGTCAATGCACAAACAAGGTTTAAAACCAGCAGGATCGCCGGAATGCTGAATAGCTTCATCCCGACATTTTCCGCTCGCAGCAGTAAAAACGCTTCGCTGAATCTTGCCAGGGTGAATACCCCTCCAAAGGCGACAACCAGCCAGTAGGCGCGGCTTAGCGCTGTAATATCCCTCAGCTGCAGGGTGCGGTTGGATGTCTTAATAACTGACCCGGCCGGTTCTTTCACGCCGAAGTCAAGGATAGCGACGGACAGAAGTCCGGGCACCACTGCGATCCAGAATACGCTGCGAAAACTGTTGGCGGTCACCAGCATTAAGACCATGGACAGCAGGGGGCCCAGAAAGGCGCCCACCGTGTCGAGAGACTGGCGCAGGCCATAGGCGGCGCCCCTTATCCGGGGAGGGGTCAGATCGGCAATCAGGGCGTCGCGGGGCGCCCCCCGGATCCCTTTTCCGAGCCGGTCCAGAAGTCGCGCCGTAAAGACGAGTCCGACACCGCCGGCGAGGGCAAACAGCGGCTTGGTTAAAGCTCCCAGGCCGTATCCGGCGATGGCCAAAGCTTTGCGCCGGCCCAGTCGGTCGCTTAACGCACCGGAAAAGGCCCTGATAATTAAAGCGGCGGCTTCCGACACCCCTTCAATCAGGCCGACGACCGCTGCGCCTGCTCCCAGGGAGGACACGAGGAAAATCGGCAGCAGGCTGTGGATCATCTCGGAAGAGATATCCATGAACATGCTGACAAAACCCAGTGCCCAGACACTTTTCGGTATCGCGGGGAAATCGCGCATTACCTGCTGACCCAGCGCAGCCAGATGCTTGCAGCAACGCCCCAAACCGCATTATAAAACAGAACAAACACAGGGGTTAATGTGCCCAGCTGCAGCCCCATGGGGCCTTTATGGGCGATCAGGGGGAAAATAACAAAGAGTTGGACCAGGCTCGGACCGATACTGAAAATCAACCCCCTTGAGAAAAAACGATCCGATGACATCGGCAGCAGGAACAGCAGCCCCCAAATGCCGCCCCAGACAATCCGGGGGTAAAGCCATGGGGGCGTCAACGCCGGCGCCAGTTTGACCCCGGCAGCCGATGTAATCCCGATATCTCCGAAAAACCAAACCGCCAGACTGTTTAAAAGGCCTCCCAAGCATCCGGCAGCAAAAACCAGTGTTAATTTTTTGGCAAACTTAGTCATGTCGTCTCCTTATGCCTGAATTTTGCAAGAATCAGGTTCTAACTGTTGCGATGTGCCAGCCGCCAGATTGACCTGTAGCGTAATCCACCTTTCCCTGTTTATCAAGACATATCAGGGACATCGTCCTGTTGATGCGGCTGGGCTGGAAAATAGTTTCAATTATGGGATTTATATATATTACTTATATGTATTTATATCATATTGAAAATACAATATTGTATTTTACAATACGAGGTGCAAAAACATCCATAATATTATGATGAAAAATCTGATGGATTTTTCCATGGGATCCATTGCCTACTGGGCCATCGGTTTCGGCCGGTTATATGAAGACATCCCAAAAGATAGAAGCCACTTAAAGCGGTTCCGCAGTTAAAAATACAATTAGAAATATAAAAACAAATCTGACGGCAGGGTTTATTTACTAAGTCGGTTACTATAATCTTAACGGCAAATATTAGCGGTTTCTGCCGCACATAATCGGATGAGATCGTCAGGGGCAAGTTCGATCTGAAGACCGCGTTTTCCGGCACTGACGTAAATGGTTCGGTATTTCAGGGCCGATAGATCAACAATGGTCGGCAAACGCTTGCGCTGCCCCAGGGGGCTGATGCCGCCCAGAACATATCCGGTGGCCCTTTCGGCATCCCTAGCATCTGCCATGACTGCTTTTTTGGCGTGTGCTGCAACCGCATAGGACTTAAGGTCCAGTTGCGTGGATACCGGCACAATGGCGACAGCCAGCGGATCTTTTAACCCACTCAAAGAAACCACCAGGGTTTTAAAGATCTGATCCGGACTGACGCCCAAGGCGTCAGCGGCTTCAAGGCCATAGGCAGTGACGTTTGGATCATGTCCGTATTCATGCAGGGTGTACTTGATTTTTGCCGCAAGGGCCGCAGTCACTGCCGGTGTCATATCAATATCCAGCGTAAGGGTTCAATCCCGATTTTATTATAGGAAAGGTTCCGGGGATGTTCAACAGAAAGAAAAAAATAGAAAAAGACAACAAAAACGGCCCGGCCGGCGTATCGGCTGCTAAATTTTTGAATATACAGCAAAAAAACCACCTATAATTAAAAATACTACTTGCTTAATTCAATGGTTTATAATAATTGGCATCAGTTTTTCCTCACTTTATAATTGGGCGGAATGCGGTAAAAAAATCATAGGATGATGCAGGCACAATTTGAATTTAACTCCCATTTCCTTGCCTGAATTATTTCGCCTGGCCGGTGTCGTCCCAGTTGATCCGGTTCCGGATCGCCTTTCAGTCGCAGGCATTACAGAATCAACGACTGACCTTAAAGCGGGCATGGTATTTGTCGCCCGCGAAGGGGTGACATTCAACGGGCACGATTTTCTGAATATTGCCGCTGCCAAGGGGGCCTGTGCGGCAATTGTCAAACAAAAACCCTCCCATACCAACGGTCTGATATCCATCCGGGTTGCCGACACAGCTGAAGCACTGGGCAGGCTTAGTGCCGGGTTTTACGGAAATCCCTCACACAGGCTGC
>JARGFK010000162.1 GCA_029211065.1 Desulfobacterales bacterium | reverse complement strand
AGAATCACACACGCGAAAACAACGAATGCGGGGACGGCAGAATGGCTAAACAAAATTTACGAAGTCAAATTAACGAAGAGTTTTTTTGATGAAAAATATTGGCATATTCACCCATGACCTCTATCCATTTAAACCATGGGGGCAAGGCCGTTATGTATATGATCTGGCCAGGCGCCTTCGCACTTTATTTGGCGGGGAGATATATGTTTTTTCACCTTCGGATAACATAAAGGACGATCGACATATCCGGATTTTCGGCAATTCTCATAACACCTTCGGTAAAAACATAACCTTTTCAATCAAGCTGGCCTTCTCAATTAAACGCCTGATTGAAACGTACAACTTGGGCACGGTTCATTTCCAGGGAGGCCCCGGCGGTCTGTTTTTACTCGCAAAACCATCGGTTCCGCTTATTTACACTGTTCATCATACCTACTACCAGCAATCCCATTATATCCGTTCACAAAAATGGAAAAAAATTCTGTGCCTGTGGGAAAGGTTCGGCTACCAAAAATCAGATTATCTCCTGTGTGATTCCGCCTCCACCATGAAGATTATTCTTCGCCACTACCACCTTAAACCGAACTGCTGTGAAACAATACCCATTGGAGTGGATGAAAGCCGGTTCCATCCTTTGGGACTGGAACGAATACCCAACAGCATGTTCTTTTTGGGACGTCTGGATTCACGAAAAGGAATAGATTTTCTGATCAAAAGCATACCGCTGATAAAAGACCGATTGGACGATATCCGGTTGTATATCGGAGGAGAGGGTGTCTTGAGACACTACCTGGAAAGGTTTATCAAAAATAATCATCTGGAAAATACTGTTCATTTATTAGGTACGATTGATGATTCAATGTTAAATGAATGGTATAACAAGGTATCCGTGGTCGTTATCCCTTCTGTGTTTGAAGGTTTCGGACTCACAGCCATAGAAGCGATGGCCTGCAGAACCCCGGTGATCGCAACAGATACAGACGGACTGCGGGATGTGATTGAAGATGGCATAAATGGGCTTCTTGTCAAATATAATGATGTCAAGATGTTGAGTGAAAAGATCGTTTATTTAATGAAAAATGAACCCGAACGAATAAAGCTTTCCAAAAATGGCAAAGAGAGGGTCCGAACCGTTTTCAACTGGGATATAATATCTCAGGATATTCTGAAGGTTTATGAATTTATTTTGAAAAATAAACCTTGAAACGATAACTTCATGAAGATAGCCCTGATCACATATCCGCTGGAAACAAATCCAACCGGAATTGGTGTCAATATCCAAAACATTGCCCGGAACCTTATCGAATTGGATCGGCACAACACCTACTTTCTGCTGCACTTCACGCCCAATCCAAATTCGATTTACAATAGAAATGAGATTTTGTATCGGCGTTATAAGGGCCTGCCGGTCATGTTTTCCGATAGTTGGTATTTGTATAGAAATTCATCCATGTTTGATATTATTCATCGATTTTCCCCGGGTGGATTTCTTTTTAAAACTCAGTCAAAGATCGTTATCACGGTCAACGACCTCTTTCTATATAAAAGATACCCTTTTAACAAAAAGACCAGGAACTACCTGGGGAGATATTTCTTCAGGTCGTCACTGAAAAAGGCACATGCGGTAATCGCCATTTCAAATTTCACTAAAATGGAGATTTTAAAAACATTTGGATTGGATGAAGGTAAATTACATGTTGTGCATTGCGCACCTGGAATAACTCCCCAAAACCCGAATAAAGCGAAAGCAGTTCTGTCAAGCACTTACCGCATTGCCGACAGTTTTATCTTGATGGTCAGCACAATCGAGCCGCGCAAAAATATTCTGGGGATGGTTAAGGCATACGAACGCTTAATAGAACATCACCTCATCAAAGAGCACTTGGTCATTGTCGGGAAAAAAGGGTGGGACCTTGAAAACACGCTCGCTTACATCAACAACTCAAGACACAGGGACCGTATCCATCTTGTGGGTTTTGTCCCTACTTGCGACCTGGCATATTTCTACCAGCAGGCAAGTCTGTTTGTATATCCCAGTTTCATGGAGGGATTCGGCATCCCGCCACTGGAGGCAATGCAGTGCGGATGCCCCACATTAACTTCCAACACATCTTCGCTACCGGAAATCATGCTGTTTCCGGAAATGATGTTTGACCCGGAGAATATTAACGAAATAACAGATAAGTGCTTAAGAATTCTAACGGATGCGGCCTTTCGCCTGGACAATACTGCAAAAGGAAAGGAAAATGTGAACCGCTTCAGCTGGAAGGAGTCTGCCAAGAAACTAATAAATGTCTACAATATATTGCTATGAAACCGGTTTAGCAGTATAATGATCGGTACGAATGAAAGACAAGGGGAGCATAATGTGAAAAAAGCACTTATTACAGGGATCACGGGACAGGACGGAAGTTATTTATCGGAATTGCTGCTCCAAAAAGGATACGAAGTCCACGGAGTCGTCAGACGGGTGGCTATCGAAGACCCGCGCGCCAGAATGTGGCGTCTTCGGAACATCCTGGACAGGATCCACATCCACAGCGCATCCATGGAAAGCTACGCGTCTCTTTTCAATATTATTTCAGATATCAAGCCGGATGAATGTTATCATTTGGCCGCCCAAAGCTATGTTTCCTATTCCTTTGAGGATGAGTTTTCAACGATCAACACCAACCTTAATGGTACCCATTATGTGCTTTCGGCCATCAAACGACAAGCACCTGACTGCAAATTTTATTTTGCCGCATCCAGCGAAATGTTCGGACATGTCAAAGAAACACCGCAAAATGAAAACACCCCGTTTCACCCACGATCCCCCTATGGAATTTCAAAAATGGCCGGATTCGAGCTGACCAGAAACTATAGAGAGGCGTATAACTTGTTCGCGCTGTCAGGAATTTTATTCAATCATGAATCGCCCAGAAGAGGCGCAGAGTTTGTAACAAGAAAAATTTCATCATCAGCCGCAAAAATAAAGCTGGGTTTGGAAAAAGAAATCCGGTTGGGAAATCTGGAGGCCAAACGGGATTGGGGCCACAGCCGCGATTATGTCCGCGCCATGTGGCTCATGTTGCAGCAGGATGAGCCGGAGGATTTTGTCATTGCCACGAACCAATCCCGTTCGGTCAAGGAATTTCTCGAAATCGCTTTTGGATTGGTGAATTTGGATTACAAGGATTATCTGGTCGTGGCGGATGAACTTTATCGTCCGTCGGAGGTAAACGTGTTACAGGGAGACGCGTCCAAGGCTCGAAAAAAGTTAAACTGGTCGCCAACCATTCTTTTTGAGGAACTGGTAAAGGAAATGGTTGAAAGCGATCTGGCGTGGTACTCCCGAACATGATCTATTATGAAAAATAAAAAAGTTCTCTTCATTAATCCTCCCGGTTGGCAAAAAGAAAGTATCAACCTCGGCATAGCCTATCTGTCGAGTGCGCTTCAAAGCGTCGGGTACTCGACCTTGACACTGGATGCCAATCGCTACGAACTAAATGACAATGAGCTGGCCGGAAAAGTTTTAGACTTCAGCCCAAGCGTCATCGGCGTATCCGTAAAAACAGCAACTGCGAATACCGGCGGGCACATCGCCAATTTTCTTTCATCCGTATATCCGGACGCCCATTTTATTGTCGGCGGACCCCATTTAACACTTTGTCCGGAAAGCTATCTGCGCGATTTTCCCGTCTTTGAGTACGCGATACTGGGAGAGGGGGAAAAGAGCATTGTGGAATTGGCTGAAGCCCTGTCTCTCCATATACCCGTCGACCCCATCAATGGATTGGCATATCGCAAAAATGGCCGAATCGTTACAAACCCCTGGCGTCCGCCGGATGACTTGGACAACCTGCCCATTCCCGATTTCGAATCGATTGAAGGCTTTGATTGGCGCGATTTCCGGTATCCGATCTTGTCCAGCCGCGGATGTCCGTTCCAGTGTACCTATTGCTGTGTCAATAAACTTACGGGCTCACGAAAGTGGCGCGCGCGCAGCGCAAAAAATGTTGCCGCTGAACTTGAATATATCGTCCGGAGCAAGGGAATAAAGGCATTTGAAGTCTGGGATGACAACTTTACCCTTAATATTGAGCGGGCGAAGGAAATCTGCCGTGAACTCATAACCCGAAAACTTAACCTTTCATGGTACTGCCATAACGGCATTCGCGCCGATCGCATTGATAGAGAACTAGCCGGTCTGATGAAACAGGCGGGATGCACCAGCATTGCTTTCGGCATCGAAAGCGGCAACCCCGAAACATTCAATTCCATTAAAAAAGGGGAATCGCTGTCGACCGTCGTTGAAGCAATAAATATTGTTAAAGCGGTCGGGATAAAGGCGGTGGGGTATTATATCATCGGGCTTCCCGGCGACACCCTGGAAAAATTCATCGACACGGTTCGCTTTCAGCGCACCCTCAGACTTGATCACTATACCTATGGGATGCTCATTCCTTACCCCAAAACCGAAGTGTGGGATATGGTAAATGAGCGCGGGCGATTCTTTTGTGATATTACCGCCACTCAGCATTTCAGCAACGATATTGTTCCCATCTCTTTTGAAATTCCGGATTTTCCTAGGCAAGACATGGTGCGCGCTTTTTACATCTCGAAGTATTACGACCTGTATGCAGTTGTTCAGCGCATCATCGATAGCGGACAAACACCAACGGTTGTGCATCTTTCGGATCCTGATATTTTGGAGCATTTGCCAGGCATGATCATTGCGTGTGATCCCCGGGCGCGCCACCTGATCAGCGGCATTACAGATGAACAGGCCTTTTTCAGATTGCCGTCCCGTTCTCAGCTTCCAGCTGGAATCAACATCACCTTTACCCGGAAAATTCCAGATAACTTGCCGTCTGGCGCCACTGTCATAGTCTGCCGGGCAAAAGCAATCCCTCGCAGTCTTCTTTTCCGGAATACCGGCCTGGTTTTCATTAACCCCAGGCTGCCGTTACATTTAGTTGTTCTGGTCAGAAATCATATCACAACCAAATGGCATCTCCCTGAGTTTTTTATGAGCTTGATGGGATATGTGAACGGTATGAATCATGCTGTCAAACTTTATGGAATTAAGAATATATTTAAGACCGTAAGAATAAAAATCAAAGGTTTTCGGTTGATACGCTGATGTTTGCAACCCCTACAGCCGTTTAGAGCTATGAAAAAAACAAAATACAGCCTGAAACGCATCTCTCCGAGAGAGTTGTTTATGCATGCGGCTTTCAGGACGCTGCGACTGAAGCTCAAGCAGATACGCGTCATCACTAAAGTTGTTAATCACCTGCTGGTGGTATGGCATATGATCAACCTGACGCGCACCCGGGCAGCGCTGCGCCGGCTTTCCCATGAGAAAAAACAATTCCCGTATGAAGACTATCCTGCATATATGTGACTGGTATCATCCCATTGGCGGTGCTGAGAAGCTGCTGTTTGACACGCTTGCGCTGCTGGAGGAAGAAGGTTTTACCAATATCATAATTTATAATGACCATCCCGACCAGCGGCCGAGCGGCGCCCGTCCTGAATATGCCTGCAAGGGTTTGGAGCTGTTCAGCTATCATTATCCGGGCAATCGATTGCTGGCCCAAAATGCGATCAAACAAATCCATCCAATCATCAAAAAACATGCCCCGGACATCTGCCATATCCACAATTTTCAGAATTCATCTGTTACCGAGTATCTCATCGGGACGATGCCCTGTGTACGATCCATACATGATCCGCGTCTCTACTGCTTCACAAACTGGAAATTACTTCCCGACAAAAGCATCTGTTCCCACCCCTTGGGTCTTGAGTGTATTCGCCAGGGTTGTATTTCATCCGGTTTATGGCCGCAAAACAATTTCGATCGGAATGCATTGTTCGTGCTCAGAAATTTTATGGCGCACCAAAAAATACCGGTTCTTATTGCTGAAAGTCGGGCGCAGATTGAATGCCTGCTTGAAAACGGTTTTTCACCTGATCAAATTGCGTGGCTTCCCAATTTCACCCCAGTCCGGCCTGAATCCGAAGTATCTGGATTTGTGCAAAAACATTTCAACCCGCAAAAAAAAATGGTCCTTTTCGTCGGCAGAGCTTCGTATGAAAAAGGCGTTCAGATTCTTGTGGATGCCTGTGCGTATCTGAAAACAAAATGCAAGGTCGTTATTATCACGGCAGGGCCTCTGCTGGACGAAATCAAATCACGCATCCCGGCCTATGCGGGTCAGCTTGAAGTGATACCCGGTCTCTCATATGAAGAAACTCGAAAATATTACGCCCGCTCATCCGTGGTCATTGTTCCCTCGGTATGGCTCGAGAATTTCTGTTTAGTGGGTATAGAAGCTTATGCCAATATGAAGCCCGTGATTGGATCACGCATCGGCGGCATTAAGGACTGGCTTAAAGAAGGCGAGACCGGCTGGTTTTTTGAGCCCGGTAACGCCCGTGAGCTTGCCGATACAATTGATCACGCTTTTGCGGATACGGAACGACTGAAAATGATGGGGAAGGCTGCTTACGATAGAGTTTGCCGATACTATACCAAAGAGCTGTATCTTTCCCGCCTTTTGGCAATATATCAACGGGGGATATC
>JARGFK010000161.1 GCA_029211065.1 Desulfobacterales bacterium | reverse complement strand
TAAATGGCCCTTGCCGGGGAAGGCATGGTTCCCTTCCTTCTTAAGTTGTCGTTTCCAGCGGGATAAAACCCCCTGGCCGATTCCAAGCCGCTGCTCTACGTCCCTGGCGGTTATCCCAGGCTCTGCGGCCATCCGTACCGCTTCCAACTTGAATTCTTTATCGTACCTTCTTGGCATAGACACACCTCCTGTTTCTTTTTATAATTTTGCTATTAGGTGTGTCCACTATTTTGAGAAGCTCCACAGTTTATCGACAGCGCCTATGACCGCTATCTTGCCACCGGAGACAGCTCCCAGCTTGCCAAAGCATCGACGCTGTCCCGCGGCACCCTGGCTGCCACTAAACCCATGCGCGATTATCTCTATTTTCGCGCCAGCATCAAAGAGCCCTTCGACCTCCTTTACTTTACACCTGCCGTTACGACCATCGTAAACCTGAATGATCAGAGTCTGTCCGTGACACCGGAAGTTGTCTACACGGCGATAACCAACCTGGAGCTGGGCTGCGCAACGCTTTGCTGATAGGGGCGCGGGAGACCGAGTTCGGTGAAAACAGAATGATTACAAGCTGGAATTGCGGGTCAGATATTATTTCTAAATCGGTTCTTCAATTCCGACCTAAAGTGGTTCAAGTCGAAATTTAACTTTCCAGCCCTTCATTATTGTACCTCAAAAAGAGATTTCCTGCCGTTGATGCCGTCCAGATTCTTCTTGAAAGAGATCTCGACCTTATAACTAAAGACGGAATCAGAATTTGTTCTGCTCACCATTTTAAAAAAAGTCCTGATTTGAATCTTTCCCCGGACCGATTGATCGCTGTTTGCCGGGGTCCCCGGTAAATGGCAGGATGAGGAGCTGTGGCAAAGTCAGTTTTTTTGCGTTACGAAACTGTGAAAGACCGATTGTCATTCCGGTATGTCCTTTTTGGGGCTGGGCGCAATAGGTGCCGAACAATCGGTCCCAGGCAGATAGATTGAAACCAAAATTGCTGTTCGTTTCACGGATGATGACAGAATGGTGAACCCGATGCATGTCCGGCGTTACCACCAGGCGTCTTAACCATTGGTCTATTGATATTGGGATTGTGATGTTCCCGTGATTAAACATTGCCATTCCGTTCAATAGGGCCTCGAATGCCAGCACTGCTGTAACAGGAGGCCCCAAGGCGACAATCACCGCCATTTTCAGTATCATTGACAGAATTATTTCAATCGGATGAAATCGTAAACCGGTCGTCAGATCGAAGTCCAGATCCGCATGGTGCATCATATGCAGCCGCCATAAAAGCGGCACGGCGTGGAACATTACGTGCTGAAGGTAAATGACCAGATCGAGGATGGCAACACCGACTACAAATTCCAGCCACATCGGCCAATCAAAAATGTTCAATAGCCCCCATGCGCGCTGCCGGGCAATCAGGGCGGTGTCGACCGCAAGGATGGGGAAGATCAAGCGAACAAGAACCGGGTTTCCAATCATGAAAGAAAGATTGCTGATCCAACGCACCTTCTTTGAAGTTGTCAAAGAGCGTCGCGGTGATCGATGCTCCCAATAGGCAACCGCTCCGAATATTGTTAGAAAGAAAATCAGGCGTATAAAGATTTCATGTTTCATTTTCTTTCGTCCTCAGGAATAAAAAGATTGTCCCTTTATCACTTGAGTAGGCGACTAACCAACCCTTCTTTGGCCTTAAGCCCCAAGTGTCTGCAAATCGCTGATTCCAGCTTTTCCTCGGAAAAGTCGGCACCCTGTACCACAATCTCATCACCTACCATAATGGCAGGAGCTTTCGGCCATACCGATTTCAGATACTCGGCGGTTGTATATTCTGCTCTGGGTTCAGTCTGGCTGTTTGTCAACTGATCTTTATCCACAGGCGTCATTTCCGATGAGTTATTGCCTTTATTTTCAGTTGACATAGCTTTTATCACTTTAAACGTTTTTCTTTTAGAGTCTGCTTTATCCATCTGTAGGGCTTCGACCGAGCCAAGCGTTCTTTTTAAGAAGCTTCGGATGTCAACAAATTTCAATGCCTCTTTGGGACAGTTGGTGATGCAGCGACCGCAACCCACGCAATCGGGCACGTTCACCTCACCCCTTGTATCGACAAGATGCTGAACCGGGATGCCCATATCGCATTCTTTGGTGCACTTCCCGCAGGAAATGCATTTCCCCTTATCGGCTTTGATCTTGTAAAATCCAACTTTGTTTAAAATCCCAAAAGTCTGGCCGTATGGGCACAGCCAGCGGCACCAGTTGCGGTTTCCGGTGAGTGGAATAAAAAGAAAGGAAGCAAAATAAATAACACCAACCATCCCGAAAAAAGCATCTACAAAGAGCGTTGCTTTTGGAAATGGCAGCAGGACAATAACAAACAAGGCAAAATAGAAACTGGTGAGTACCCATTTAAGGTGCCTGAATTTCCAGGCTGTATCAGACTTGATCGTTTCTTTCCTGAAGGCGGCCCCCATGGTGTCTCTACTGCCGACACAGGTGCAATTCCAGCTGCATACGGCTCGTCGACCAAATAGAAGAACCAGAAGCAAAGACAAGAAAAATGTCAAGGTCATCGGAACATGAAGGCCCTGCCCCCATTTTGCTTTGCCGCTAAAAAATCCTATGGCAGGCTCTGAAAGCGAAAACAGATATGGGAGGAGCGCCCAAAACCCCAGAACCATTGCCGTGAGTACCGCGATCCGTTTTTTGGTATAGGGGTTTTTCTCAACGGCCACTCTGTAAATTCCAAATATTCCGATGGCGATATACTCAGAGTAATGACTCAGAAAAATACTGGTGGTCCAGTGAAACAGCACCTCGTTTAACCAGCCAATGACAGCGTAGACAAGGCCCATGTAGCTGATAGCTTTAATGATGGGTACATCAAATTTATGTATTTTTTGGGATGGCATTTTTTCTGATTTCCGCCATGCGAACTAAAAACTGATCCGGGAGCAAAAAATCCACCAGGCGCAGATCCTCCCGCTCGTTACCCTGCCGATCTATAAACACCACCGTCGGAACGCCTTTAACCTTATATTTTTGCAAAAGGCGTTCGCTGTCGGGATCGCCTTTGCGGGTGAGATCCACCTTTATCATGATAAAAGCTTGAGCCGCCTGCTTGACGATTTCGCGATCATGAAATGTGACCGCATCCAGTTCCCGGCAGGGGGCGCACCATGTGGCGGAAAAATCGATAATTACGGGATTTTGTTTTTCAACAGCTTCAGACAAGAGCCCATCCGAATATGGTCGCCACTGCACACCGGGTCCCTGCATGATGAATGAACCGATCATGTAAGTAGCCACCACCAGCCCAATAATGCCGGCGCCGGTCTTCATCCAATCAAAGGCCCGAAATGCGGCCCGGGTGCGGTCGATCCAGCACAGGTGCAGACCGGCTGCCAGGGCTACACCGGCAAGGACCAAATTTCCAGCGGTTTGCGGCAGAAGCGGTCGAATGAAATAAGCGGCCATACCCACCAGCACCCAGCCCATGAGTTTGCGAATCCACAGCATCCACTCGCCGGACCGGGGAAGTTTATCTAATTTCCCCGAAAATATTGCCAGGAAGAAAAGCGGCAGGCCCAAGCCGATACTTAACGTAAAAAAGATCAAAAAACCAAGCCACGGGTCCCCCATCTTGGCAACCCACGTGAGCAGCCCCAGCACAAACGGACCAATGCAGGGCGCTGCAACGATACCTAATGTGATGCCCATAAAAAGACTGCCGAAGTAGCCGGTGTATGATTTTGAAGCCGCCTGAGTTATCGCGTATGGCAGCCGCAATTCCCAGAAGCCAAACAGGCTGGTTGCGAAAAATACCAGAACGGCCGCCACGACACCCAATACCAAAGGGCTTTGGAGCATGGCTCCCATGAGACCTCCGGTCAGCGCAGCGGTTACGCCAAGCATTGAGTTGGTGAGGGACAAACCACTAATATAACAGGCGCCATGAGTCAGCAAAGCTCCTTGACGCTGACCGCTTCTGCCGCCAAAATAGGAAACCGTTATGGGAATCAAAGGATAGACACAGGGCGTGAGGTTAAGAGCGATGCCACCCGAAAATATGCCTAAAAGGGTCCAGATCATTGCCCAGCCCTGAAACCGTTTAGAGGTTTCGGGTTGCGGAGAAATATCAGCAAGTCCTGTCGGAGATCTTTCCACGGGCAAACCACTTGCCTGCCAATCCGGATATCCATTAGGGTCTCGATAAACGTTTTTATAACCAAGCGTTACGGCCACCCGGGCCGCCGAATCACTGCGGACTCATGCCAGACCCGCTCAGTAAAACACGATGAACCGGGTTTTGTCAGGGCCCAGGAATTTTTTAAGCGCCCCTCTGCTGCGCCAGCGCGACCAGCCGGTCGGCTCCATGGGAAAGTTCACAGCACCGCTGATATGCCCCGTCCGATATTCCCACTCCTGTCGCGTGTCCACCAGCAAAAGTGTCCTAAAACGGTCTTTATACCGTGCCCATAATTCATCGGTGCTAATCAAACGGTAGCCGCCTGCTTTGGCCTCATTCAGGACATCCTCCATTGTTGCAGCCTTTAAGGTGACATTCCGGTTACTGTACAAAAGGTAGCCGACCGTGATCGTAACGGCCAGCATTAATATTAGCGCTTTTCTTACACTCTTCATCGTTTGGATTTCCTTTAAAGTGATAAGCGTGAAATCAATTTTTATCGGGCACGAACAAATTCTCAAAACAGTATAATGCGACCCGTTGCTATTGCACCTCTTCGGCTTCTGCGATAGGAAACCCAACGGCTCTTAAGTCCTGGATTCCCTCTTCAAGTCGCACTGCCTTGAAACCCTTTGCACGTAACATCTCAACAGCCTCAATGGAAAGAACGCAGTATGGACCCCGGCAATAAGCGACGATTTCCTGGTCGCACGGTAAATCGGACAAGTGCAGTTCCAGTTCTTCAAGAGGGATGGATATGGCTCCGGGAATATGTGCGGCACTAAACTCCTCGACCGGTCGTACATCCAGGACAGTCACCGCTCCTTCACGGACAAGCTCAAGAAGTTTTTCTCGATCCACAGGCTCCATCCCTTCTCTTCCTTCCAGAAACCGGCGCTTGATCTGCTCAACCTCTGCCAGCCTGCTTTCAGAAAGCACTCGCATGGCACGGTAGAATTCGCAGACGGCCTGATCTGCAAGGCGATAGATGACAAAGACCCCCTCTTTTTCTGTCTCAACAAGTCGGACAGCTCGAAGGACTTGCAAATGTTGTGAGGCATTGGCTATGGTCAGACTGGATTCATTAGCCAAAACCTCGACCGTCCGCGGTCCCTGGCAAAGCAAATCCAGAAGTTCCAATCTCTTGGGACTGGAAACCGCTTTTCCAATGCGGGCAAACTGCTCATAGATTTCATCCTTAAATCGCCTGTTTGGAGTTTTCATATTAACACCTCTATTATTCAATCAATTCATTGAATAATAGAATATTGATCTGTTTAATCTCTGTCAATCAAAAAAATCATCTTTTAAAAATAATGTATTGACAATTAAATTTTAAATTTATAATTAAGCATAAACTAAAATACTTAATTATATTACAGGAACAATCCATGAGTTTCGAGCCCGTTGAAATGTTTAAGGCATTGTCTGTTGAAACAAGGGTTAAAATAATCGACTTGTTGAAATCAGAGGGGCCTTTGGGTGCTAAAAAAATTGCAGAAATAGTTGGCATAACACCAGCAGCGGTATCGCAACATTTAAAAATTTTACGGCAGGCAGGTTTTGTTAGAAGTGAGCGTAATGGTTACTGGATACCATACTCAATAGATGAAGAAGCATTGCAAAATTGCCGAGATGTGTTGACTGAAATCTGCACTTGTGGATGCGAAGGAACAGGTAAATTTAGGGAATCTGAATCAGAAAGAATGAACGTGGAATCACTTAAAAAGTATGAGGAAGAGCTCAGAAATGAACTTGGCATCGTGCGGCAAAGGTTAAAAGAGTTGGATTCAGTGAAACGGTAGACGGTTTTTTTTGTCGATTTAATTAAGTTATTGCTTAATCGCTTTATAAGAAAGGAGGTGGTTAAAATGGCAGAAAAAAAGAACGATTGTGGCTGTGGATGCATTCCTTTGAAACAAAAAAGAGAGAAGTCAGCCAAAGACAAAAAGGAAGATAAGAAATCTAAGTAGGCAGAACATTGTACAGTGCCGCCAAAGGGGAAGGGATATAGAGAAAAATTCCTGTCCCCTTTGGTCTATTTGCAGCACTTTTCGAATGGAGGTGTAAATTGAATCCATGGATATTGATATCGGGTCATTTCTTCCATGTGATTGGAACAGTAGTATGGATTGGGGGAATTTTGATGACTCTGTTGGTAATATTGCCCGGGTCGAAAGCAGCTATAGAATCATCTTCTATGGTTGGTGGGCTGATGAAGGAGGTTGCAAAACGTTTCACCCCACTGGCTAATATCAGCATTCTTTTGCTGATTGCCACAGGAATTATCATTTTCTATTACGACAAAAACTATAAATCTTTTATAGATATGAACAATCGCAGGAATATGCTGATAGCCTTGAAACATTTTATTGTTGCCATAATGATTATTATCCACTTTTACAGAGGATTGATACTGATTCCCAAAATCGAAAAATTTTCTCCACGGCCAAATGAAATTCAACCAACAAGGCTAAAGAAGCTCTCATTGGCCCTCCTCAAAGCCAATTTCGTCTTAGGAGGCATAGTCCTATTGCTTACGGCGGCCTTAATATCCATTTAATTGTCATCCCAATGGGTTATTCAATGGTAGATGATATTGTATTAAGTAATACCTCAATTGAGTGAAAATTATGCGGCTAATTTCTTCTCTTCAGCCAAAAGACTGGATGAAATTTTATCGTAAAGA
>JARGFK010000160.1 GCA_029211065.1 Desulfobacterales bacterium | reverse complement strand
AGGCGCTTTCATGCTTAAGTTGATATTTTTAAATTGATTTAGTTAGCCCTATTTAATGTTATTTAATAAATGAGTGGTCCCTTAGACCAGATGGTTATTGCGTTTAAAACCATTTGAGCGCACCTAACGTTTTGAAAGATTCATGAAAGGGATGTATAATGATTATTGATCAGGAAACGTGTAGCGGGTGTGCTGAATGTGTGTTTACCTGTACGGTTCAGGCGATCAGCCTGAATGAAGACAAGGCCGAGATTGATAGGGAGCAGTGCGTTGAATGCGGCAATTGCCTCAGAATCGCGGAGTGTCCCACCAGTGCACTTCAGCAGGATGAACTTACCTATCCCCGGGTCTGGCGCAAATATTTCAGCGACAATCAGCAGCGATGGCCGGACAATGTGCGTTTTTCAACCGGATACGGACGCGGCACGGAGGAATGTAAGACCAACGATCGAACTGGAAGATTTAAAAACGGTCAGATCGGCGTGCTGGTCGAGCTTGGGAGGCCCGGTGTTACGGCAAGTTTTGCCGATGCTGAAAAAATCGTTCAGTCTCTGATTCAAGCGGGTTTTGAAATGGAAGAAAAATCTCCAATTTCCGCCCTGCTGAAGGATAAAAAGTTGGGGCTTTTTCCGGAGGAAGTCAGAGGTGAACGCGTCCTTTCCTGTATCGTCGAAGGGAAAGTAAAGATCGAGGACCTTGAAACAGCGCTAACGGCTGTTACCGAGGCATCCAAAAACATTGATACGGTTTTCAGTCTGGGCCTGGTTACCCGGCTGCAAGACGGCTTTACTTCGACGATCGCCCCGGTCCTTGAGAAGCTGGGGTTGCAAACCCGGCCGAATGCAAAAATAAATCTCGGTTTGGGCAGGCCGCTCATCGAAGATTAAGAGAAAGGAGCTATAGATCATGAGTCATGCAGGGCATCGTTACGGAACCATTGAAGAACTTCAAGATGATTATAATATCCTGGTCAAGCCGAATAAAGATCTGGATGATGTCAACGAACAGACAAAGGAAGACACCATCCGTAAAACGCGTGAAATGGCGGATATCGCCCAAAAAAACGGTGCGGTCAACCTGGGGCGTAAGATCGGGTGCACGGGAAGAGGGGATGATTACGAAAAAGTAATGGGCTGGAAGAGCACCCAGGGATTTTACTCCGCATTTACGGATAAAAACAATATCAAGGAGATATTAAAAGAATATAAAAAACTGGATTACGGCATATCGGTGGTGGCCGGCGGTTTGATCGACGAAATATTCGGCATCTGCAAAGAGATCGGATTAAAACCGCACACGATACTCTATTCACTGGGTGTGTGGGGCAAAACGGAATTGCTGCCGGACAGGGAGCATTTAAAGATCACCACCCGCTGCGGTCATCACATGGTCTCTGCGGAGATGATCGATCATTACGTTGAAAAGATTAAAGACGGCAGCATCACGCCGGAAGAAGCCGGCAGAAAGCTGGCCGGCCCCTGCGTATGCGGCATCTTTAACGTGCCCAAGACCGTAGCGGAAATAAAAAAAATGGCTGGAGAGTAATCAAGGAAAGGTGACGTATGAAAAAAAAGATCGTGATATTTGGTGCGGGCGCTGTGGGGGGCTATACAGGCGGGCGAATGGCCCAGGCCGGAGAAGATATCTTATTGATTGATCCGTGGGCGGAACACATCGATTGCATCAAGCGGGACGGTCTGCATCTCAGCACACCTGATGAAGCCCATACGGTCAAGGTACCGGCCATGCATCTGCATGAAGTGCAAAGCCTGGCAAAGAACCCGGTTGATATCGTGTTTGTCTCTGTTAAATCATACGACACCGAATGGGCGGCAGCCATGATGAAGCAGTATTTGAAGCCCGACGGATTTATCGTGTCGCTGCAGAACAGCATCAACGAAGAGCGCATTGCCGGGATCGTCGGATGGGGCAAAACTGTGGGGTGCATCGCCAGCGGCATCAGTGTGGATTTATATAAGCCGGGGCACATCAAGCGAACCCTGGGACCCGGCGCAAAGGGAAAGCTGGTTTTCCGGTCGGGAGAGGTCCATGGACGCATGACCGAGCGGGTAGAGCATATAGCGGAAATGCTGAGTGTGGTCGACGGGGCTAAGGTAACCACCAATCTCTGGGGTGAAAGGTGGACAAAGCTTGTGGTCAATTCCATGAATAACGCCGTTTCCGCGGTAACGGGGCTGAACAGCAAGATGATTGTGGAACAGGAAGCGCCGCGGATGTTATCCATACAGCTGGGCGCCGAGGCGGTTCAGGTGGGGATGGCACTGGGATATGATCTGGAGAATATACGGGGTATGACGGCCGAAACGCTCATGGCCGCCGGCAGGGGTGAACAAAAGGCAGTGGCGGAAATTCAAGATAAAATGCTTGAAACCACAAAGCATCGTACCGAAGAAGGCCGCCCGTCAACCGCCCAGGATATCCGCAAAGGGCGCCGCACCGAAACCGACTTTATCAACGGTCTGGTCGCCCAAAAAGGGAGGGAAGCCGGCTTGCCGACCCCTGCCAATGAAAAAATCACGGCATTGATGAAACGGCTGGAGAAGGGCGAACTTAAGCCGAGTCCTGAAAATATTGTCGGTATTTTAAATTGACGTTTTGTAAGAGGAATAACATATGATCATTGATCAGGAGATCTGCAGCGGGTGCGGCGAATGCGTCTTTACCTGCACCCTTGATGCAATCTTTCAGGGGGATGATACGGCCGATATTGATCGGGAGAAGTGCGTGGAATGCGAGAATTGCCTCAGGGTGGCGGGATGCCCCACCGGAGCGCTGCAACAGGATGAACTCATCTGGCCCAGGATTATACGCAAATACTTCAGCGACAATCAGTTTAAATGGCCGGAGGGCATGCGTTATACCACCGGCTCCGGACGGGGAACTGAGGAATGCAAGACCAACGATCGCACCGGCAAATTCAAACACGGGTATGTCGGCGTTGTTGTTGAACTGGGCCGGCCCAACAGCGGCACCTATCTCTATAATGCCGAAAAAAATCATTCAAACGCTGATGGAAGCCGGCGCCGAGATGGGTGAAAAGACCCCCATGACCGCCCTGATCAGCGATAAAGAAAAGGGATTGCTGCGTGAAGATATCCGCAGCGAACGGGTTCTATCCTGTATTATTGAAGGTAAAATACAGCTGGATAATCTCGAAAAAACCCTTATTTTGCTGAAGAAAGTTTCAACTGAAATCGATACGGTCTTCAGCCTTGGCCTTGTTACGCGCATGATCGACGGGTTTGAATCGCCCATTGAACCGGTTATCACTAAAATGGGGATAGACGTCAGACCCAACTCCAAGATTAACCTTGGGTTGGGGAGGCCCCTGTGTGAGGACTAACGGAAAGGAGTTGTGAATTATGACCCACTCGGCCCACAGATTGGCTAGTGTAGACGAACTCAAAAAAGATTATGTCTTGTTCGTGAGGCCGGCAAAAGGATTTGATGATGTCGATGACGAGACCATCGCAAAAACCCTTCACCAGACAAGGAAGCTGGCGGACATTGCCTATACCCACGGGCCGGTGAACATTGGCCGGACCGGCGCCAATTGTACTGCCCAGGGTGACGATTACGAAGCCATTATGTGCAAAAAGAAGCTGAACGGGTTCATGTCGGTATTTACCGAAAAAGCGAAATTCAAAGCCGTATTGACAAAATTCAAGGAAATGGATGCCGGCTACTCCGTTGTCGCCAGCGGCCTTACCGAAGATATTTTTAGTGTCTGCAAGGAGATTGGTTTAAAACCGCATACCGTGCATTATTCACTGGGAGTATGGGGGAAAACGGAAATTTTACCCGAAACGGACCATTTAAAGATCACGACCCTTTGCGGCCATAGCATGGTGCCGCCCAAAACGATTCGTCATTATGTCGGAAAAATCAAGAACAATGAAATCACCATCGAAGCGGCCGCAAAAATAATCGCCAAACCCTGTCCCTGCGGGATTTTTAATCCTGCCCGGACGATTGAAGTTTTAAAAAAAATGACGGCCGAATAACGGATCGATAGAGAACCGGTGGCGGAAGGTTTTGACAGCAATAGCGGCTTTTCATTGAATATCCCCGGATTTAAGAAATTGGGTTGAAATCCGGGGTGTTTTTGTTATATGGATAAGCCATCCTTTTTGAAAAAGTTCAGCTTTGCTATTTTTGTAACTGTGTTTAATCCACGACAAGATTGCGGGTATCATGGATAGGGTCACACCGGACATATACGACAAATACATAAAGGCTCTGATGGATATCAGTCAGGCCATTACGTCGGACCTGTACCTTGAAGATATCTTGAAATTGATTGTCATGGTGACGGCCAAAGTGACCGGCGTGGAAATTTGTTCATTGTGGCTCATCGACGAAGACACAACGCCACCCATCATCCGCCTGAAAGCCACCCAGGCCATCGAACCGGATTATGTCAAGGACCGGGCCCTTAAAATGGATGAAGGCGTGGTTGGGTATGTGGCAACCACCAAACGCCCGCTGATTATCCCCGACGTCCTGAAAGAGCCCCGGTTTAAGGAAAAAGAAATGGCCAGAAAACTGGGGCTGGTTTCCATGGTGGGGGTGCCGCTGCAGAACAGAGACGATAATATTATCGGCGTGCTGAACTGTTTTACCACCGAACCCCATGAGTTTTCCGAAACCGAGGTCAATCTGATCACAACGGTGGCAAACCAGGCCGCCATGGCAATCTTAAACACCCAGTTGATGGTAAAAACCAAAGTCATTCAGGAAGAGCTGGAAACCCGTAAACTGGTGGAGCGGGCCAAAGAGGTCTTGATGCAACGACGAAAATTAAGTGGTGAAGAGGCCTATCGCTGGATTCAAAAACGCAGCATGGACACCCGTAAATCCCTCCGCCTCATCGCAGAAGCCATATTGCTTTCCGAAGAGCTGCAATAATTATTCCTTATTACAAATAGTTGTTGTCTTTTCAATAAGCTTGCCGGTTCATAAAAAATATCTTGACAAACCCTTTATACAACTATAAACCTCACTGAATTCAAACAGATGAATCTTTGTACAATAGCGTGCAGAGATAAATTAAGTTGATGATTGGACAAGGGCGTCTTTTCTCTTAATGGATAAGGCGCTTTTTTGTTTTTAATATATACCATTAAAATTGACGGCCGAAAATTTCAATGCGTGATAAACTATCATTGATTCGATTAATAAAAACATTAAATCTACAGGAGGTTGTTCATGACAAGCATTTTGAATCTGATAAAGGATAGAGATCCGGGTGAAAAAGAATTTCATCAGGCGGTGGAAGAGGTGATCGAATCGGTTCAGCCGGTGCTGGACCGAAATCCGCAATACCGCCAGGACGCCGTTTTGGAAAGGATTACGGAACCTGAAAGAACCATCATCTTCCGGGTTCCCTGGATGGATGACCAGGGGCAGGTACGAGTCAACCGTGGTTTCAGGATAGAAATGAACAGTGCCTTGGGGCCTTATAAGGGCGGCTTGCGTTTTCATCCTTCGGTAACCCTGAGCATTCTAAAATTTCTGGCATTTGAACAGACTTTCAAAAACGCACTGACAACGCTGTCCATGGGAGGAGGGAAAGGAGGTTCGGATTTTGACCCCAAAGGCAAATCCGACAATGAAGTCATGCGGTTCTGTCAAAGCTTCATGGCCGAGCTTTTCCGTCACATCGGCCCCAACACGGATGTCCCTGCCGGGGATATCGGCGTCGGCGCCCGGGAAATCGGTTATCTTTTCGGTATGTACAAGAAATTGCGCAACGAATTTAGCGGCGTATTAACCGGCAAGAGTCTGGGGTGGGGCGGCAGTCTCATACGACCGGAAGCAACCGGATACGGAAATGTCTACCTTGCCGCTGAAATGCTGGCCAGCCGCAACGATAGTTTTGAAGGTAAAACCTGTCTGGTGTCCGGTTCCGGCAATGTGGCGCAGTACACAGCGGAAAAAACCATCGAGTTGGGCGGTAAGGTGCTGACCCTTTCGGATTCATCCGGTTATATTTATGATGATCAGGGTATAGATAAGGCGAAACTGAATTTTGTGATGCGGCTGAAGAATACCCGGCGCGGTCGAATTAAAGAATACATCGAGAAATATTCGGAAGCGGTTTATACCGAAGCCGAAACTTCATTAGATTATAATCCGCTCTGGAGCCACAAGGCGGACTGCGCCTTTCCCTGCGCAACCCAGAATGAAATCAACGCCAAAGATGCCGCCAATTTGATGAAAAACGGGGTGGGCCTGATTACGGAAGGCGCCAACATGCCGTGTACGCCTGAAGCGGTCAATATATTTTTAGACAAGAAGATTCTTTATGCGCCGGGCAAGGCTTCCAATGCCGGGGGCGTTGCGGTATCGGGCCTGGAAATGGCCCAAAACAGCATGCGGCTGAACTGGCCCAGAGAAGAAGTCGACAACCGCCTGAAAATGATTATGAAAAACATCCATCAGACCTGTCTGGATGCAGCGGCTGAGTATGGTGAGCCTGGTAATTATTTTGTAGGCGCCAATATCGCCGGTTTTGTAAAAGTCGTTAATGCCATGCGGGATCAGGGGCTGGTGTAATCTTCTATCCTGAAGTTTTAAAATCCCTCACCCCCCCTTTAATAAAGGAGGAGAAGAATTCTCCCTTTAATAAAGGGGGTAAGGAGGCTGTCCGACAACTCCCTCTCCCTTCAAGGGAGAGGGAGCCAGTTCCCTCCCCATTTTAGGGGGAGGGTTAGGGTGGGGGTCATTACTCCATATCCGGTCGTGTTTCAGAAATAAACATCAACCGTTCCGGATGTTCTTCAAACATATCGACATATTGATGGGGCAGCGCCCGCAATAACGGCGCCAGGGGCATACTGGCCGGCAGTCGAGGACGCTCCGGACGAGACGGCGCTTTCAAACGGGTT
>JARGFK010000159.1 GCA_029211065.1 Desulfobacterales bacterium | reverse complement strand
AAGGCGACGTCGCCGTAGGCCAGGAGTATTTCGACCTCGCTGAGCCCCCCGGGGTAAAGGAGGATCTCCCCCTTGGTCGGATGGCTGGTGTGGTTTTCAAAACCCAGCTCGGTTTTTTCGTTCCCGAAGGGGATCCAGACGGCTTCGCCACTCCAGCGGACGTGGATAATCCGGCTGCCGAAAGGAAGCCGGCCCTGAAACCACCGGCAGGTCTGCGGGGCGGCGGCCTCCATCCGGGCCTTGAAGAAAAAGGGGCCGGTAGTGATTCCTATTATCGTCATGGCTGTCCTTTCCCCTCTCTGGCGCCCTTCGGACGGGGGACATAGCGGCCGTATCCTGGGGAGACGCAGATCCGGCCATGGTCGGCCACCAATTCCCCGCGAACGTAGGTCATCACCGGCCATCCTTTCAGGGTCATCCCTTCATAGGGCGACCAGGGGCATTTTGATTTCCGCTCCATGGCGGAAAAGCTTTTGGTCAGGCCCATGTCCACGACGACCAGGTCGGCATCGGCGCCCGGCCGGATATCCCCCTTGGCGGGGGCCATGCCGTAGAGACGGGCCGGATTGCGGCTGGTGACCTCGACAAGCCTCTCAAAGGAGAGAAGCCCCCGGTTCACCCCATCGAGGAATACCGGCAGCATTACCTCCAGGCCGGGGATGCCATTGGGCGCCTTCCAGATATCCTGCAACCCTGCCTCCTTCTCGGCCGCCGCAAAGGGACAGTGATCGGAGCCAAGGGTGTGGATGTATCCCTGCTCCAGGAGCTCCCACAACCGCTTCCGGTTGGCGTCGTCGTGCATGACCGGAGAGAATTTCAGGAAGGGCCCGAGGCGATTCATATCCTCATCGACAAAGGTAAAGAAATGGGGGCAGGACTCCGCCCAGATCCGGACACCCCTCTCCCGGGCCGCCCGAATCTCCTCGAGTGCCCGGGCCGTGGAAACATGGGCGATGAGCGCCGCGGCCCCCGTCTGCTCCAGCATCACGATCGCGCGGCGGACGGCTTCGATCTCCACGTAGGCGGGCCGCGATTCGTTGTAGGCCATAGGATCGCGGCGCCCCGCCGCCTTGAGCTGCTGCTCCTTCTGCCGGATCAGGCCCTCGTTTTCCGCATGGATGATCGCCAGGCCGCCCTGCCGGGCGAGCCGCTCCAGAATCTCGAACATCGCGTCGTCCTGGACGAAGGGAAATTCCTTGACGGAAAAGCACATGAACATTTTGACGGCCGTGGCCCCCGTCTGACTCCAGAGCGACTCCACCTCCTCCACGTTGTCCGCCGTTCCGCCTCCGTGGAGACCGTAGTCCACGACTGCGCGGCCGCGGTAGGCGTCGAGATTGGCCTGGTACGATTCGACGTCCACGACGGCGGGATCGTTCATTGGGTGGGAAATCGCCGTAGTAATGCCGCCCACAGCGCAGGCGGCGGTTCCATGTTCGAAATCCTCGCGATGAGTGAAGCCGGGGTCTTGAAAATGGATATGGGCATCGATGACGCCGGGAAGGATATAGTTTCCGGCGACGTCGATAATCTCTCCGCCCGTGAATCCATTGCCACCTTCAGTGATCGCAGCGATCCGCCCATCCCTTATGCCGATCCCACCTCGAAAACGCCCCTCGGAAGTGACGATAGTACCATTGATCAAAGCCCTGTCGATCTTCATCACCTGCTCCTCAAAAGTATGATTCCAGTGCCTGTGGTGGTGAGGCGAATTTTCGAACCTTGCTGTGATTCAGGCCTGTTTCAACCATCATTTCAGCGACCTTCACCGCGACAACCACCGGGTCCAGAACCGGCAGGCCAAGCATTTCCGTCAGCTCGTCCTCATAGCCGCAGAGGCCGGCGCAGCCCAGGATGATCACCTCGGCACCGTCATCCTTGGCAACGCGCAGTATCTCCTCCCGCAGTTCCGCCAGCGTCCTTTCTCTCTCAGTCGCGGCTGCCTCGACATTGATGTTGATGGCCCGGCAGGAAGCGCATTTGTCCTTAAAACCGTAGAGCCGGACCAAGTCCTCCTGATAGGGGATGAACTGGCGCAGCATAGTCACAATGCTGAACCGGTGGCCAAGAAGGCACGCCGTGGCCATTGTCGCCTCGGAAATGCTGACGACAGGGATGGCAAGGGCCTCCTTGAGGGCGTTGATCCCGACGTTTCCGAAGCCAGCCAAGACGACGGCGTCTGGCCGGATATCTTGGACTTTTTTCAGGCAGGCCCGGATGTGCGACCAGCTGGACTGATAGTCGGCGAAGGCGCTGTCTATATTCTTCGTCCCCGCAGGGTTCGTCAGAAAAAAGAGTTCCGTGGCGGGGTTCGCCTTCTTTCTTGCCGACTTTTCAATAACGCCGGTGACGATGTCCGAACTGTTAGGATTGACCACGAGGATTTTCAATTCCATCTCCTTCATATGATTAATATAGATCTATTTACCGAGCATCTGGTTCGGGAGCCACAGCACAAGCTGCGGGACATAGATGAGAACCGCGCACAAAAGCAACATCATCGTCAGAAAGGGAACGACGCCGATGATAATGTCCTTCAGGGGTCCTTTGTCTGTTCGAATTCCCTGAACGACATAGAGATTCATCCCCACCGGCGGGGTGATCAGGGACATCTCGCAAAGGATCATCAGAAATACCCCGAACCAGACCGGATCGTAGCCCACGGCGACGATAAGCGGCACCACCAACGGAATCGTTGTCACCATCATGGCAATCGTTTCGATGAACATGCCAAGAATCAGGTAGAACAGGACAATGAGCCACATCGTTAAAGCAGGGCTGATATTGAGGCTGACGAACCAGCTGGACAGCTGTTGCGGAATTCCGATCAGCGAGAGGACGTAGTTCATGTAGGACGCAGCCACCATAATGAGCAAGATCATGGCCGTGGTCTTCATCGTCGAAGCGAAAGATTCGTGGAGCATGGCGATCGTCACGCGGCCTGCTAAGGCAGCAATGCCCAGCACGGCTAAAACGCCGAGTGCCGCCGCCTCGGTGGGCGTCGCCCATCCCAGATAAATACTCCCCATGATCGCAAAGATGATCAAGAAGATGGGCAAAAACGACGGAAGTGCCTTGAACTTAAACAACCAGGTTGTCTTCGGTTCGGGATCACCGGCTATCGACGGTCGGGCAAGCGCCACGACCACAATGATCAGGCTGAAGAAAACGCCCAAGATGAGTCCGGGAACAACGCCGCCCATGAAGAGGCGGCCGATCGAGGCATCGGCAATGGACCCATAGATGATCATATTGATGCTCGGTGGAATCAGAATGCCCAGAGTACCGCCGGCCGCCAGGGAGCCCATAATGAGTCGCTTATCGTAATTCCGAGCAGTGAGGCACGGGATGGCCACTGTCCCGATCGTCGCCGCCGTGGCGACGCTCGATCCGCAAGTGGCAGCCATGATTGCGCTGGCCCCGATGTTCGTGTGGAGGAGCCTCCCGGGCAATCTGGCCAGCCAGGTAGAAAGGGCCGTGTACATCCGATCTGTAAGACCACTGCGGAGGAGGAACTCCCCGAGCAGAACGAACAAGGGCACGGAGGTCATAATAAAGCTGTTCAGCGACATCCATGCCTGGTTGCCGAAATCCATGATGATGGCCTTGCCGATACTGAAAATCCCGGCCGTCAGGCCGATCGTCATCAGGACGGACGCGACATGGATGCCAATACCCAGAAGAAGAAACAGGACCGCAAAACCGATTATAATCTGCATAGGAAATCGACCTCCGTCAGTTTCGCGGAAAAAGTTGACTTGATGGGGCACGTTTCTGCTGGTCGCGCTTAGCCTCCTCGATTTCGCGGGAGGTTTCTTTCTCCACCGTTTCCACACCGAAGATCCCGTTGAGTTCAGTCATTCTACCCGTCCAAACCAGGATCAGGATCTCAACAAGATACATCGTCATGTGGATGGAAAACCAGACAAGCCCCGCCACCCAGATCATCTGAGGAAGCCAAAGCGGGGTTTGCAACGGTGTCGGGGCAATGGCCTGGAGCTGCCATGATTCCAAGAAAAGAGCGGATCCCCGCCAGGCCAGCATATAGGCGTATCCCGCCAGCGCCGAGTAGGCCAAGACGTTTGCGATCCCTTGAAAGCCCGGGGGCAGGTGAGGGAGAATCAGATTCAGGCGGATGTGCGCCCGTTTGGCAAGAGCGTAGGAAAAACCGAAAGCGCATATGGCAGCCATGATGTAGCCGCCGATTTCGTCGGACCCCTGAAGGGTGATGTTCAGCAGCTTCCGCCCAACCACGTCGATGCCGATGTATACGGACAACCCCAGAAGTGCCCATCCTGCCGTAATCGCGAAAAAGCGACTGGCGCCATCAAAACGTTCAATCATCCGACGGAGATTCATCACGACCTCCTGCTCCCTGAAGGAGAGGAGCGGCGCACCCCGCGCCGTCCCCCTCCGGATGGGTGGTCCAAATTTCTTGAATGTCTGACGCTACTTGATGGTCATGCCAACGACCTTTCCCACGGTCCGGTTCCAGATCTCGATGGCCTTGGGATCAATCTTGTTGGCCGACGCGGCCCAGTCAGGGAGGACAACCTCCTCCACCGCCTTTTTCATCCGTTCCTTGTCTTTTGCGTTGGCATGAACAACTGACATTTTGCCCTTCTTGCCGTAGGTGCAGACCCCTTGCCCGGTGTTACAGTTCACCCCGTCTTGGGTCGCGGATGCGCCGAGCTTCCAGAGCTCATCCTCGAGTTCCTTGAACTTCTTTGTCAGATAATCCTTCACGTCGGGAGTGAGTTTGTTCCAGAAATCCAGATTCACGACGTGCAATTGAAGCGAGTAGCCCATGGGCATCATATAGAGGTGATTGGCCGCTTCGTACCAAGAGGCCGTATTGCCGGCCAGTGATCCGGATACGGCACCATCAATGACGCCCGTGTGCAGGGAGGTATAAACCTCGGGAAAAGCCAGGCTGACGCCGGTGGCGCCAAATTTTTTGACAAACTCCGCCATGGGACGGCTGAAGATCCGGATCTTTTTCCCCTTGAAATCGTCGAGCCCATTCACTTTATCCTTGAACCAGAAAATCTGGTCGCCGTAGGGCCAGATCGCCAGGAGCTTGCCGCCGAACTTCTTCTGCAGGCGACTGTCGAATTCCTCCCGGTAGGCTTCGGCCACTTTCCTAGTTGTGGCAATATCCGGCGAAACACCGACAAGGTCAACCCCCTGAAAGAAAGGGTCGTCGCCACTGACGTAACCGAGCTGGATGGCCATGATATCGAAAACGCCGCCCTTGAGCTGGCGCATGCCCTGAAAGCCCTTCTGACCCAGTTCATCCATTGTCCGGAACTGGACATTCAACCGGCCGCCACTCTCCTCGCCGAGTTTTTTAAAGAAGGGCTGCTCGACCGCAGTGCTCTGGATCTGCTTGGTAAAGTTGCCGAGGGCGCGTAAAGTGACCTTTTCAGCACCCACAGCCGTCCCGGCCGCCAGTCCAAAGGACAATAGGATTCCAAACATCGTGCAGTGCTTTAGAAACTTCATCGATTCCTCCTTACTTTCCTTCTGGTTAATGCAGGAATTATCCTGCGTGTTTAGGAAAAATCACCTGTCCGACAACCATCCCCGGGGTCCTGCCCGAGGGAAACACTTGCTCCATTAGAAGCCCAGATAACGTGGCAGGGCCGTTACGAGGGAGGGAAACAAAAAGCATAACATCAGAACCCCGTATTGCAGCGCAACGAATGGCCAGACGCTACGGATCAGGTCGGTCATCGATATGCGGGTGATCCCGCACATCACAAAAAGCAGAACGCCGACGGGCGGTGTCATCATGCCGGCCACCAGGTTCAGGACGAAGAGGAATCCGAAATAGAGCGGATCGATGTTGTAGGCGACCGCGATCGGTGCGAACAGGGGGACCAGCATGATGTAGGCGGCGTTGGACTCGATGAACATGCCGACCACAATGAGCATCACCATGACCAACAGGATGAACGCCGAGGGATTGCCTGTCAGGGCTTGGATGAAATCCGAGAGCCTTTTGGGTGCCATGTCGATCGTAAAGACGAAGGTCACCGTCGCCGCGAAGGCAATCAGAGCACAGACCATCGCGGAGGTCACAGCCGCCCGGAAGAGCGTTCCCGGTAGGTCGGACAGCTTGAGCGCCTTGGTGACGAAGAAACCGATGATCAGCGCGTAAACCACCGCAATGGCCGCCCCTTCGGTCGGGGTAAAGACGCCCCCGACGATGCCACCCACGACGATAACCGGCATCATGATGATAATCAGCGCCTTTCGCGACTCCCGAAGGACGCTCATGAGATGAAACTTCTCCCCTGTGAGCGGGTAGCCCCGGCGGTAAGAGATGATACTCGATAGGACCATGAAACCGATGGTCAAGATGAGCCCCGGAACGATTCCGGCCATGAAGAGGCCGCCGACCGAAACGCCCGCCCCGGCCATCAGGGCATAGACGATCATCGCGTTGCTGGGCGGAATGATCGGACCGAGGTTGGCCGCCGAGGCGACGACGGCGCTTGTATAGCCGGAATCATAATGCTTCCGCAGGGCCGGGACTAGGGTCGTTCCGAGGGCGGATGCGCTGGCCACGGCGGCCCCGCTCACGGCGGCCAGAATCATGCCCGACAGGATGGTCACATGGGCCAGGCCCCCGTGAATTCTCCCCACCAGGCGGTTGGCGAAATCGATCAGTCGCGTCATGATCCCGGCCTTGACCATCAACTCGCCTGCCAGCATGAACAGCGGAATGGCCATGAGCGGGAAGTTGTCGACGGCGTGGAGCATGCGCTGGGGAAGGACCAGTAGTTCGATATCCTCCACCAGCAGTGCCCCGATGGACGCGAAGCCCAGGGCGAACGCCAACGGCATGCCGAGGAGGGCGAAAACCAAAAACGTGAGCACGACAATCAATGTCATGACGAGGTTCCTTCC
>JARGFK010000158.1 GCA_029211065.1 Desulfobacterales bacterium | reverse complement strand
CGATTTAGCCGCTAACCCAGACGCAATAACGATAAGGCTTTTCACAAATCCAACCGTCATTTGCGCACATAGAAAAATTCCTTTGCCTCGCCGTTGATAGGATGCTGAAATTTAAGTACAATAATACCTTTTTTAAAAGAATCCTCTTGACGTACAGGATGAATCCCAGCTTTTTCCAGCTCCGCTATTTCATATTCAAGACGCCCCGGCCATCTTTCCCACCACGATTTCATTATTTATCCCACCGGTCGATGTTTTGGAGGCTTTGGGGGTTCTGGAGGGCCTGGCGGGTGAGGCGGTTTAGGCGGATGTTCAGGATGCTCCGGGTGACTCGGGTGTTCTGGATGCTCGGGATGTTCAGGTTTTTTGGGTTTGTCGTTCATGATTCTTTCTCCTTTTAAAGATTTTCTTTACATCAAAACGCAACTATAATATATATGAGTAAAGTTTCTTTGTCAATATAAAAAATATACGGAAAAAAAAACTATTCAAATAAAAATTACAAGCAACAAATACAATCAGTTAGGAGGAATTAAATGCGTTGGAGTGTTGAGCGTCGTCTCGAATTTATTGATTTTCGCCTTTATTGGGAAGGGCGTATAAATAGAAAAGACCTTACGGATTTTTTCAACATCTCAGTTCCTCAGGCCTCTTCCGACCTTCGTATTTACCAGGAAAAGGCACCGGACAATATTGACTACGATAAAAGCGGTAAATTTTATTTTGCGACAGATAAATTCAAACCTGCCTTCAAGACAACAAACTCGTCTTATTATTTTGCCCAATTACGGTTGATTTTTAACGATGTGTTGAAAGAGGAAGAATCATTTTTAGGACAGATACCAAATTTTGGCTCGATACCGAATCCAGCAAGGTTTGTGAATTCGGAAATCTTGAGAGATATCCTATTCACTATAAACAATAAAATGTCCCTAGATATAAAATATCAATCTATGAGCCGAGAACAGCCAATTTGGCGGACGATTGCACCGCACACTTTGGCGTATGATGGGTTCAGGTGGCACACCCGGGCTTACTGCTATATTCACAATGATTTTAGAGACTTTCTTTTAATCAGAATACTTAAAACACGAAACAAAAAACCCGCTGAAATAGATTCTTCCGAGGATGTTAGCTGGCATAAATTCATTGATGTTAAAATCGAGCCCCATCCAGAATTATCAGAGAGCCAAAAGAAAATAGTCGAAAGAGATTACGGAATGACGAATGGCCTTGGAATTATCAAAGTCAGGGCTTCGCTTTATTTTTACCTCGAGAGACATCTCGGTTTGGATGAAAAATGCGCCTCACGGCCACCAAAGGAACAGCAGATAATTTTGGTTAATCGGGATGAAATTAATGTAATAAAAAGGCAATTCAAAATATGATAACAAATTATTAGTTTTTCATTGAAAACCAATGATTTAACGCCAAATTACATTTTTATGATACACTGTATCGTCTCTTTCAGATTCGGCTGACAGGGTGTTTGGCCTGTGTTGCGGTTTCTATTAGCCACGATGATTAGCTACATGATGAAGGTCATGAAACAAGCAATTCCGGGAACAACGTCGCCTCGAATTTGTTCGGCACAGGCGCTGCTATCAAGAGAAAAGCTTACGATCAGGCTCTGGGTTACCTGCAATAGGAAAGATAAATGGATAACGAAAAGGCCAAGGGCCTGATATTCGGGTTGGCGATTGGGGATGCTTTGGGCTACCCGACGGAATTCATTACGTTAGCCCGGATAAAAACTGAATTCGGCCCCAACGGCATAGCGGATTTTTCAAAATCACCGGCCCTTTTCACCGACGACACCCAGATGAGCATTGCCATTGCCGAGGCGCTGATCAAGGCCGGAGCCCAGGATCTCGAAACGATTATGGAGGCAATCAAGGAAGAATTCATCAAATGGAGGCGTTCACCTGAAAACAACAGGGCACCGGGAAACGCCTGCCTTGCCGGTGTATCGAACATGGAACGCGGGGTCCACTGGTCCGAAAGCGGAGTGGCGGATTCCAAAGGGTGCGGGTCTGCCATGCGGGTGGCACCGATTGGCTATGTTTATCAACATGATCCAGACAAACTGAAACTGGTGGTTCGTGCGTCCGGGATTTGCACCCACGGGCACCGGACTGCCATTGCAGCAAGCATCGGAGCTGCCTACCTGGTGAAACTGGCTCTGGACGGCACTGATCCGGGGCGTATGATTCCCGAAACCCTGTCTTTCACCGCTGGAATATCAAGAGAGTTCGACACCGCCCTCTCCAAGGTATCAGAGTGCCTCAATTGGCCCAACGAAGAAGATGCCTTGAAATATCTTGGAGAAGGGTGGATCGGCGAGGAGGCTGTTGCGTTAGCGCTCTATTGTTTTTTGCGACATCCTGATGATTACAAGGTTGCGGTTTTAAGGGGCGCCAATACCAACGGGGATTCGGACTCCATCGCTTGCATTGCGGGCTCAATTAGCGGCGCATATAATGGAATTGACGCGATACCGAATGAATGGATAAAGCGTATCGAAAAATCAGAGTTCCTGAATGATTTGGCGACAAGGTTGGCAGAGAAAAAGGCGAGTTTGTGAAATCAGCCGATGAACAAAAACATAGTGTTCCGTTCAAACGCTCCTATTGGGTGGTTCCGGGTAAATTGTTAGCGGGTTGTTATCCTGGAGCGGTTGACCCTAAGCAGGCTCATCAAAAGCTGAAAAGACTTTTGGAGCATGGTATCCGCCGGGTGATCAGCCTGATGGAACCCACCGAAATCAACTGGAACGGCAAGGCCTTTGAGTCCTATGAAGACAGGATGAAATCGATAGCTGATGATATGGGTGTTGAAGTATTCTTTGACAGGATGCCGATAAAGGACACCTGGATTCCCTCCAGAAAGGAGATGTGTCAAATTTTAGATCGAATTGATCAAAGCATAGCAGACAACCAGCCAGTCTATGTTCACTGCTGGGGCGGCCGGGGTCGTACCGGCACGGTGGTGGGCTGCTATCTTGCAAGGCATAGGATTGCTTCAGATCAAAAGGCGTTAACCCTTATCCAAAAGCTGCGTATAGACACCGAAGATAAGGACAAATCCTCACCTGAAACATCGCATCAGGTTGACATGGTGCTTTCCTGGATGCAAAGAGAATGATGTAAAATATGTCTATCTTATAACTATTTCTAACTATTATAATTTCTTGACAATTCGTTTTTATTTGCGATACAAATAAATTTTGGTTCGACAATGGTGTCGTAACCGTTCGCAACATTCCAAAAATCTTTTCGCTAACAGCGGGCGATATGGGTCTTTTTTATTGATTATTTTATTTTAATGGGAGGATCAATGGAGATCAACCTGATAAAACCCCTATGTTCTCAAACATGAGAAAAGGGGTTTTTTTATTTTTCTAACTCTTTGCCCTTTCTGTCAGCAAAACCTTTTTTTAAAATCTTATTAAGTGTGAGGAATTTTGTCGTAAGTGCCTCTCTTATCCGCGAAATGATAGGCGGGTAGATGTGAAGCAGCTGATTTTTGTATAAAAGGAAAGGTCTATATAGAAAAAGACACAGTGGCCTTAAACACATGAAAACACTTTGTATCATTCCCTGCGGAAAGGCGAAAATCTGGGATAAGCATCCAGATGCAGGTCCTACCAAAGCCATGGATGTTTATACCGGCCCATTTGCCCGAAAATGCCGGGAATACGCCAGGAAGTTTTATCCAAACTCCTGGTTTATTATCTCTGCCAAATATGGGTTTCTGAAACCCTGCGATGTCATTCCGGAACCATATAACGTCAGTTTTAAACATAAAAAATCAAACCCGATAAATCTTGAAAAACTGAAAGCTCAGGCAACTAAAAGAGGTTTTGGCAGATATAGAAGAATCGTCGTATTGGGCGGGCGGAACTACTTGGACATGGTGAGAAAGATTTTCGAATCAAAGAGAATTGATGTTCCTTTATCCGGATGCAGGAGCATCGGCTACATGATGAAAAGGATCAATGAACTGATCGCATCGCGTCAACCTTTTTTATAATCATCACGACACAAACCTTTAATTGTGACGATCTCGCTATGGTGTCCAAATTCGGTTGGATAGACTTCTCAGAGAAAGAGCGCCGGCAGATGCTGGATGTGGTTCAACTTTTCAGCGAACGCGACACCCGCGACGAACTGGGGATTGGGACCATCCGTGATGCATTTTCAGATCATTTTTTTCCAGGTACAAGCACTATTCAAACCCGCCCCAAGTATATGCTGTTAATTCCTTGGATGTATATTGATTTTGAAAAAAGACGCACTGCTTCAGCCCAAATAGGCGCACGTGCAAGAAAATTTGAAACAGATCTGATTTTTACACTCCTTAAAAATGGAAACGCAGAAGGTGTAATCGGAAAAGATGCTAAAAAGAACCTTGTTCGGCTTGCGAGCAACATATACTGGGCTGGACTCCGTTCGTGGGGAATTCGTCGCTTTGTCGGCTCTCAGGAGCAATATCATCGCAGCCTTGACTTTTATTACAAGGCCGGATCGTTAGTGGGTGAAGAGGCCGACGAGGAGTTTGGGGACTTAAAGAGGTTCACCAACTGGCATCCGGGCATACCAGAACCTTCCAAAGACTTCAAGCAACACGCCAGCCTCGAACTCTCAGCAAATGAGGCAGATTATCTTAAAGAGCGCGTTTTAATGCTCTATCCCGACAGCTTTTTTGCACAACTACTTCGAGAAAAAAGATTTGTTAAAGCGGATTATCCGTGGGAACACCCAGTCGTTAGATCGCTCTCCCCGGAGCTATCCCGTTCGCTTCTGCATGCTCGCAATTTTTCTGAGGTAATCCACGGTGCTGCTCTTTATTATAACCTTATGCTTTCAGAGGCTGCTGAACGACAGGACTGGTCTGAAAGTTTCAACCAAAAAATGGAAGAATGGAAAGCCGGCCTGGGGGTGCGATATGTGGAATTAACAAGCTGGTATAGGAATCTTGAGGAATTCTGGATGAGTCAGGGGCTCAATACAGCCAGGATACCGACTCTTACCAAGGCCTTCGTCCAAAAGTGGCTTTATTTTGTCTTTGAATCTCCCGGCATGGAAAATTTGCTGGGTGATCGTAAGGTCCAAGATCTGATCGCGAGTCGGGAGTTTCAATTGAAGGGCCCTCGCGCCAGGCTTTCGAACCGGAATGCATTAAACCGCTGGCGGGGGGAGTCGGGCACCGGTCGGCTGATATATCGGTGGGGAATTGCTTCCGTTTTTGTGTCCGACATTCTCAAAGCAAAAAACGTGAGGCCGGCCCATGCTTAATCCCAACACCCGTCATACATACCTCGAAGAGCTAAAACCCCCGGAGGGTTACAAGCTTGACACCGCTGTTGCCACGACGTTTTCTTTAGATTTAATGTCTCTTCTATTAGCGCCGGTTTCGATGGCACTTCAGGATTACCGTGCAGACAAAGAGGCGTTGGAAGACCCGATTGCGCTGCTGGAAGCTATTCAACGTATCTCGGATCGCTATGTTGTCTTTTGTCAGAAAGGGCGGATCAGTATCCCGGCCAGACAGTCGCCGCTTTATGCCCATTTGGAGCCGGCGGTGGTGGAGGTTAAAGCAAGACACTGGGAGGGGGTTTTCCACCCAAAGACATGGTTTATGCGATTTGTTGATGGTAACGGGTCTTCCCCCCCTTTTTATCGTTTCATTTGCCTTACCCGCAACCTGACATTGGACCGCTCCTGGGATACGGCGCTTGTAATGGAAGGTGAACTTGCGAAAAACCGGCGCCGCGCTTTTGGAGTGAACCACCCCCTGAGTCAGTTTGTCAGCTCACTGCTGACACTTGCAAACAGAAGACTGCCAAATAGGATTCACATGATCATCAACACGGTCGCCGATGAGATCAAAAGAGTCCCCTTTGAGACTCCTGAAGGATTTACCGATCAATATCGCTTTTTACCTTCCGGTATCCCAGGCTATAAGCGTTTGCCCGGATTTGGCGCTAAAGGAAGATCCCTTGTCCTCAGTCCATTTGTTTCTCCATCAGTCCTGAAGGATGCCATTCAAGGCGGTAGGGACAATATTATTATATCGAGGGCTGAGGTGCTTGATGAGATTCCCTATGACCAATATCTGAAGCTTTCAGAACAGGCCGATTTTTTCACCATGGATAGCGCTGCTGAATTGCCGGCTGAGGAACAGGAAGAAGAAGTTGCTGCTCCAATCATTTCAGATGACCAGCGCGGCTTACATGCAAAGCTGATGATTTCGGAAAATGGCTGGCAGGCACGTTTGCTCACAGGTTCAGCGAATGCAACCGATGCTGCCTTCAACGGGCGAAATGTAGAGTTGATGGTCGAATTGACAGGTCCAAGAAAAATCTGTGGCATCAACAGCCTGTTAGGTGAGGAAGGTGCCAAACACACGCTCCGGAGTATGCTTCGACCTTACAAAAGGGAACACGGCAAGGTACCTGGTGAAACTGCTCAAAAGAAAATAGAAAAGCAGCTTGATGAAGCGCGCCGGCGGATATCCGATGCAGCCCTTCGGATTGAAATTGAGCCGGATAATTCGGATGAGTATTGTATGATCCTTCGAATGGGCGGCAAGGGTTTCGAACTTCCGCGAAATGTCACGGGTTGCTTTTACCCCATATCTCTTGGAGAGGTGCGTCGCAAAGACCTTTTTGAGCTTACAACAACAGGAGAAATGGTTTTTGACAAGGTTACATCAGAGGCCCTCACCAGTTTTATGGCGTTTGAACTGATCGGCAGACACAAGTCCGATAAATTGGGCGCTTCTTTTGTTTTAAACCTGCCGGTTACTGGAATGCCTGCGGACAGGGACCGCAGAATCCTTAAATCCATTCTCAAGGATAGGGACCGTTTTATACGTTATCTGATGTTGATTCTAGGAAATGATCCTCTCAATATGGTTCCCCCTATCGAAGGTAAAGGGAATGACAAAAAGCCATGGCTTTACGGCAGCCCTTGGGGGCTTCCGTTGTTGGAGGAAATGGTACGGGCTTTCAGCCGGGATCCGGACAAGATTCTCCGGG
>JARGFK010000157.1 GCA_029211065.1 Desulfobacterales bacterium | reverse complement strand
GATTGGTTGAATGAAAATAACGGCCGGCTGGTAAATCTCGACAAGCTGACCTATGCCGGCAATCCCGAGAATTTAAGCCCGGTAAAAGACGATCCCCGCCATATTTTCGTCCAGGGCGATATCGGGGACCGGGCTCTAACGGCCGCTCTTTTAGCTCAATACAAGCCGGAGGCCATCGTCAATTTCGCGGCGGAAAGCCATGTGGACCGCTCCATCCATGGCCCGGAGGATTTTATCCGGACCAACATCGTCGGCACCTTCCATCTTCTCGAATCGGTTCGCGGCTACTGGTCGCCCCTCACCGATCATGAAAAAGAGCGGTTCCGTTTTCTCCACGTATCCACCGACGAGGTCTACGGTTCCCTGGGCGGTGCCGATCCCCCCTTTACCGAAACCACCCCCTATGCGCCCAACAGTCCTTACTCGGCTTCCAAGGCCTCCTCGGATCATCTGGTCCGGTCCTATCATCATACCTACGGCCTGCCGGTTCTGACCACCAACTGTTCCAACAACTACGGGCCCTACCAGTTTCCGGAAAAGTTGATTCCCCTGGTCATCATGAACGCCCTGAAAGGGGAAAAGCTGCCGATTTACGGCGATGGGACCAATATCCGCGACTGGCTGTATGTCGGCGACCACTGCGCCGCGATCCGGGCCGTATTGGCCAAGGGGAGGGCGGGCGAGGTCTATAATATCGGCGGCAATCAGGAAAAGACCAACCTGGAAATCGTTCGCACGGTCTGTGGGATTCTCGATGAACTGGCGCCCGACCCTTGCGGGAAACCCTATAGCCGGCTGATTTCCTTCGTCGAAGACCGGCCGGGCCACGATTACCGCTATGCTATCGATGCCGGGAAAATTGCCCGGGAGATCGGCTGGACCCCGGCCGAAACCTTTGAATCGGGGATCAGAAAGACAGTCGTCTGGTACCTGGAAAACCCGGCCTGGACCGAAAATATCATTAACGGCAGCTATCGGGATTGGATTGCTGAAAATTACGAGGGCAGATAGATAATGTCGAGAAAGGGAATTATTCTGGCGGGCGGCTCCGGGACCCGCCTCTATCCGATAACCATGGCCGTTTCCAAACAGCTCTTGCCGGTTTACGACAAGCCGATGATCTATTATCCCCTCTCGACCCTGATGCTGGCCGGGATAAAAGAGATCCTGATTATCTCCACTCCCCACGACACCCCCTTGTTTGAATATCTGCTGGGTGACGGCGGCCAGTGGGGGCTCAATATCAGTTATGCCGTGCAGCCTTCCCCGGACGGCCTCGCCCAGGCCTTCATCATCGGCAAGGATTTTATCGGCAACGATCCCAGCGCCCTGATCCTGGGTGACAATATCTATCATGGCCACGATTTTTCCAGGTTGTTGCTCCCGGCGGCGGAGAAGTCGAACGGCGCCACCGTCTTCGCTTACCGGGTTAACGACCCCGAACGCTACGGCGTCGTCGAATTCGATCAGCGGGGCAAGGCGGTCAGCATCGAGGAAAAACCTCTAAAACCCAAATCCTCCTTCGCCATAACCGGCCTCTACTTCTACGACAATCAGGTGGTGGATATCGCCGCATCGATCAAGCCCTCCGCCCGGGGCGAACTTGAGATTACCGAGGTCAACCAGCATTATCTGGAGCAGAATCAGCTCGAAGTCTCCCTGATGGGTCGCGGCTATGCCTGGCTCGATACCGGCACCCATGAGTCGCTCCTCGATGCCTCGCGGTTCGTGGAAATCCTCGAAAAGCGCCAGGGGCTTAAGGTCTCCTGTCCCGAAGAGATCGCCTGGAACATGGGTTATATCACCGATGACCAGTTGCAGGCCCTGGCCCACCCCCTGCTGAAGAACGGTTACGGCCAGTATTTGTTGAAAATCCTGGAACGAGGCTGGCGAATATGAAGATAACCCCGACAGCTATCCCGGAAGTGCTGCTTGTAGAACCGCGGGTCTTTGGGGACGAGCGCGGTTCCTTTTTCGAAAGCTTCAACGCCAGGTCATTTAACCGGGCCGTGGGCCGCGAGGTCCGCTTTGTCCAGGACAACCATTCCCGCTCCGGCAAGGATGTCTTGCGCGGCCTCCATTACCAGATCAAGCAGCCCCAGGGCAAGCTGGTCCGGGTGGTCAGCGGGGAAGTCTTCGACGTCGCCGTGGATATTCGCAAAAACTCGCCCTTCTTCGGCAAGTGGGTGGGGCAAACCCTCTCCGCGGAGAACAAACGGCAACTATGGATACCCGAGGGCTTCGCCCATGGTTTTATGGTGTTAAGCGATTCCGCCGAATTCCTCTATAAGACCACCGACTATTATGCCCCGGAGCATGAACGCTGTATCGCCTGGAACGATCCCGACCTCGGTATCGACTGGCCCCTTGCCGGCCAACCTGTTCTATCGGGTAAGGATGAGCAGGGGAAGCCCTTCAGCCGGGCCGAATGTTTTGTGGGAGCCGTGGTAAATCCGTTGGCCAGGGAAATCGCGCAGAAGTAGAAAGATGAAAGTGACTACTCCGCCCACAATCCTGATTACTGGCAAAAACGGCCAGGTCGGCTGGGAATTGCAGCGCGCCCTGCTGCCCCTAGGCCATCTCGTCGCCCTGGACCGCGAGGGAATCGATCTGGCCGATAACGATTCGCTTTGCCGGGTCGTCCGACGGGTCAAGCCCGATCTGATTGTCAATGGTGCGGCCTATACCGCCGTCGACAAGGCCGAGGAAGAGCGCGATCTGGCCATGCAGGTAAACGGCATTGCCCCCGGCGTTCTGGCCGAAGAGGCCAGGCGGCTTGATTCGTTACTGATCCACTACTCCACCGATTATGTCTTTGACGGCAGCAAGCAAACACCATATTCCGAGACCGACACCCCCGAGCCGATCAACACCTATGGCGCCGGCAAACTCGCCGGAGAGCGGGCCGTTCAAGCCGCCGGCGCCGACCACCTGATTCTGCGGACCTCATGGGTGTACGGCGCCCGGGGCAGTAATTTTCTGCTGACCATGCTCAGGCTGATGCGGGAGCGGGAAGAATTGCGGGTCGTCGCCGATCAAACCGGTACCCCTACCTGGGCAAGGCTCATCGCCGAGACCACCGCCCAGATCATCGGGCAGTCACTGGATGAGCGGCGGCGGAAATCATTTCAATCGGCGATCTATAATCTTACCTCCGCCGGCGCTACGACCTGGCACGGTTTTGCCGAAAAGATCAAGGCCGTCGCCGAGCAGGGAAATCAAAGGGAACTTTTGACAATCCAAAATATCGAGCCTGTCAGTACCGAGGAGTACCCGACCCCGGCCAGGCGCCCGCGGAACTCCACTATGATGATTACCAAACTGCAACAGAAGTATGGTCTGACCATGCCGAACTGGGATGCGGCTCTGGAACTCTGCATGGAGGAGCTTTCATGAATCCCCATGCCGCCCAGCCCACCTCCCTTGCTGCTTTGGCCAAAAGCCTCTGGCGCCACCGCCAGCTTATCGTCCAGATGACGCGGCGCGATGTGGCGGGGCGCTACCGGGGCTCGGTCCTGGGCATGGCCTGGTCGTTCTTCAACCCGGTGTTCATGCTGGCGGTGTACACCTTTGTCTTTTCCGTGGTTTTCAAGGCCCGTTGGGGAGTGGATGTGGATGAAGGCAAGACCCAGTTCGCCATAGTGCTCTTTGTCGGTATGATCGTCCACGGCCTGCTGGCCGAGGTCCTGAACCGCGCCCCCGGCCTGATCCTTGCCAATACCAACTACGTCAAAAAAGTCGTGTTCCCATTGGAAATACTGCCCGTGGTCAGTATGGGGGCAGCTCTGTTTCACAGCCTGGTGAGCCTGGTGGTCTTACTGGCGGCCTGTGTTATCTTCAACGGCTATCTGCATTGGACGGCGATTTTGACTCCACTGGTCTTACTGCCCCTTATCGTCCTTACCCTGGGCCTGGCCTGGATGCTGGCCTCCCTGGGGGTCTTTTTGCGCGATGTCGGCCAGACCATCATCATTATTACCACGGTGATGCTGTTTTTGGCGCCTGTTTTTTATCCGGTCAGCGCCGTGCCGGAAGCGGTCCGAGTTTTTATCATGGCCAACCCCCTTACCTTTATTATCGAGCAGGCGAGAGAGGTGCTGATCTGGGGGCGTTTGCCGAACTGGCTTGGTCTGGGTATTTATACATTAGTGGCCACCGCCTTCGCCTGGGCCGGCTATGCCTGGTTCCAGAAAACCAGAAAAGGCTTTGCCGATGTCCTTTGATCCATCGCTTCTCCTTGGCGAATCGCAAACATTGGAATACAAATCCAACTTCGATAAATCGGCGGTTGAATCATTGGTGGCGTTTGCGAATGCGCGCGGCGGAACAGTGCTGATTGGGGTGACTGATGCAGGTAAGATTCAGGGCGTGACTCTGGGCAAGGAGACACTTAATGAATGGCTGGGGCAAATTAAATCCACCACAAGTCCATCGCTCATTCCAGATCTCGTGAGTGAAAATGTCAAAGGTAAAACCATAGTCGTTATTGAAGTTAGCGAATTCCCGGTTAAACCAGTTAGTATCCGTGGCCGGCACTTCAAGCGCGTGGCTAACTCTAACCACCAGCTTGATCTGGCCGGAATATCAAATCTTTACATACAATCACCTCAGCTTTCCTGGGATGCCTACGAGGCGCCAAATGAATCTTTGGACGCATTGTCTTTGTTGAAAATTAATCGATTCATTAGTCAAGTGAATGACAGTGGGCGCTTTGCGCTGGAAGGTGAACCGCTGGCGGCATTAGAAAAACTTAAATATTTCATCAGCGATCATCCTACTTGGGCAGCCTTACTGCTCTTTGCCCGTGAGCCACTACGTCACCACATTCATATTGGTCGATTTAAAACGGCGAGTATGATCATTGATGACCGGCAGATTACCGATACTTTGTTTGAAGCAGTCGATCAGGCTATGAAATTCATCGTGTCATACATCAGTGTTGCGTTTGAATTTGATGGCAGTCTACAGCGCAAAGAGCGTTTCGCTTACCCTTTACCCGCTTTACGTGAGGCGTTGTTAAATGCAGTGGTTCATCGTGACTACACAAATCCATCTGATATTCAGATCAAGATATTTGACGATAGCATCACATTTTTTAGTCCCGGGCGGTTTTATGGCGGGCTGAGCGTGGCAGATATCCAGACTGACAATTATCAGTCGCACTTGCGTAACAAACTAATTGCTGAGGCATTTTACCTGACGAACAATATCGAAAAATACGGCAGTGGCTTCATTCGTATACGCAAAGCATTGCAAAATTACCCTGAAGTAAGCTTTGTAGTACAGGAAATCGGCGGCGGAGTGCTGTTAACATTTTCACAGATTAAAACGGAGCAACCGGAGGATCTGGAGACAGCGACAAAACAAGGTTCGGAGAAAAGTTCGGAGAAAAGTTCGGAGAAAAGTTCGGAGAAAAGTTCGGAGAAAATACTCAGGCTGCTACAGAACACCCCAACGGTGACTGCCAGAGAAGTAGCGCAGCAACTGGGTATTAGTCAGCGTGCCGTCGAAAAGCAAATAGACAAACTAAAGCGTGCGGGAAAATTATGCCGGGTAGGGCCGGACAAAGGCGGCTATTGGGAAGTGTTGGAGACATAATGATGAACCCTGTGAATCCTGCTCATAACGACATCGCCATTCGCATTGAAAACCTCAGCAAGTGCTACCAGATTTATGATACCCCGCGTGATCGGCTCAAGCAATTCGTCTTGCCGCGTTTAAGACGGATGATGGGCAAATCAGAAAAACAATTTTTTGGCGAATTCTGGGCGATCAAAGACGTTTCGTTTGAGGTCAAAAAAGGCGAGACAGTAGGCATCATTGGCCGCAACGGCAGCGGCAAATCCACCCTGCTGCAAATGATCTGCGGCACGCTTAATCCCACCAATGGCAGCATTCAAACCAATGGCCGCATTGCCGCCTTGCTGGAGCTTGGCTCCGGCTTCAACCCTGAATTTACCGGGCGGGAAAACGTCTATATGAATGCCTCTGTGCTGGGTTTGGGTGACGAAGAAATTGACATGCGCTTTGACGAGATCGTCGCCTTCGCCGACATTGGTGAGTTTGTCGAGCAGCCCGTAAAAACCTATTCCAGCGGGATGATGGTGCGTCTCGCATTCGCTGTTGCGATCAACGTCGATCCTGAAATTCTGATCGTCGATGAAGCGCTTTCTGTGGGGGATGAACTATTTCAGAGGAAGTGCTTTTCTCGTATCGAGGCCATCCGTGCCAAAGGTGCGACCATCCTGTTTGTGTCTCACTCAGGCGGCACTATCGTTGAGCTGTGTGATCGTGCCGTGCTGATGGACGCGGGTGAAAAACTGACGGTTGGGGTGCCGAAACAAATTGTGGGTCGTTACCAAAAGTTGCTCTACGCCCCTGCGGATATACGTGATGCCATTCGTGAGCAAATTAGCCGAGCGGATGAGCACGTTGTCGCATCGGCCAGTGCCGTTGAAGATCCATCGCCCGAAGAACACGCGTCCCTTAAACATATACAAGAGCTGCCAGAGAGTTTTGACCCCAATCTCAAACCCAGCAGCACCATCGAGTACGAATCTCATGGGGCCTATATTGGAACCCCGGCGTTATTGACCCTGGCGGGTGAGCAGGTTAACAGCCTAGTCCGTAGCAAGACTTATCAGTATACCTATAGTGTGCGGTTCACAAAGAGCGCAAGCAACGTGCGCTTCGGTATGTTGATTAAGACCACTTCTGGAGTGGAGTTGGGCGGTGGCGTATCAGCAAGTTCCGTCAGGGACAGCTTGGCTTATGTGGAAGCAGGATCAATCTATCGGGTTGAGTTCCTGTTTCGTTGCGCCTTGAATCCAGGCGTGTATTTTCTAAATGCGGGTGTGCTTGGGGATGTGGATGGCAGTGAAACTTATCTTCATCGCATGATAGATGTTGCAATGTTCAGGGTGCAACAAGATACAGAGAATCTAGCGACGGGTATTGTTGATTTTGGTTGCTATCCAGAGCTTGAGCTACAGCAAACACAAGGTTGAAGAAAATAGATATTATGGAGATGAAAATCAATAAGTTGATTGTCGTATTGGGAATGCACCGCAGC
>JARGFK010000156.1 GCA_029211065.1 Desulfobacterales bacterium | reverse complement strand
CGGAGTGAAATTTTTGTTAAAAAAGTCTCCGCCAATCTAAAATACGTCCGCGCTTAATATTAGGCGGTGGATTTAGGCCCTCTCATTGACTTTAACAGGGCCGGTTGTTATGGTATTTTCCAATGAAAACAGGACATGTTGTTGAATATATCGACCACCAACTGATTATGTGCGGGGTCGTGCTGGAGGTAAAGGGACAGCGCCTGCGGCTGCTGACCGAGACCAACCGGGAGGTCAATCTGTCGGCGGGCAGGCTTTCGCATAACGGCGAAAAGGTTCTGGATGTTTCCATCGGCCGCGACAAACTGGTTGAAATGTTGAAACATATCGCCAAAGAGCGGGAGGAGTTGACCCGCCAGGTGGATATCAAAGAATTGTGGGAAGTCCTCAACACGGAGCAGGAATGGATCGACCTGGCAACCATGACGGCGTTCTGCTTTCCCAATGAGCCGGACAGCGATCATGCGTCGGCGGTCATGCGGGCTTTTTTTAAAAACAGGCTGTATTTCAAGTTCGACCAGGATAAATTTTTTCCCAATTCCGAGGAACAGGTTGAACAGATCGAACGACAGCAAAGAGAAGCCGAACGAAAAGATCAGACGATCGAATCCGGCGGAAGTTGGTTAAAAAAAGTGCTTCTTGACAGTAAACCATCCCCGGCACAAGTCCCCCTGTCTGCGGAACACCAGGAAATAGTAGACATTCTAAAAGCGTTTTATCTTTTTGAAAATGAGTCTCCCCAGGCTGCCCTGGCAAAAGCCATCCTGGCAAAAGCCGGCGCAAGAGACGGCGCGGAAATTTTTCGCTTCCTGGTCCGGCTGGGGATCTGGCATGAAGATGAAAATATCGATCTGCACCGCTATCGAATATCCACCGAAATTTCCGAAACGGTGGCCGCACGGGCAGTTGAACTGGTGCGCTCACCACCTGCTTTTTCCGGAACTACTGAGCGAAAGGACTTGACCGGACTTCCGTTAATGACCATCGATGGGCAATTTACCCTGGATTTTGACGACGCCCTGAGTATTGAAAAAAAAGATGACCATTATCAACTGGGGATTCATATTGCGGACGTCGGGCATTTCATCACTAAAGGGGATGTCATCGACCAGGAAGCAATGGTCCGGGGCAGTTCGATTTATATGCCGGATCGTAAAATACCCATGCTGCCGGACGCTTTGTCTGAAGATCTCTGCAGCCTCAAAGCCGGCAATTTACGGCCCGCCATCAGCACCATGGTGAGATTAAGCCCCGGGGCCGATATCATCGATTATGAAATATTCCCGAGCCTGGTTCAGATCGGGCGTCAGCTGACGTATTATGAAGTGAACCTGATGGTGGATGAAAGCTGGGAAATCGCCTGCCTCTACGACATTTCCAAAAAGTTTCGCCAGAAACGGTTGCACCAGGGCGCCATGCACATATCGCTCCCGGAGATCAATATCTGGATTGACACGGATGGAAACCTGTCGGTGAGCAAAACCAACCGGGAGAGCCCGGGGCGGATGCTGATCGCCGAAATCATGATCATGGCCAACTGGCTGATGGCCCGGTTTCTGTCAAAGCATAAGATGCCGGCTGTTTTCCGGTCCCAACCCGACCCCAAGGAACGCCTTTTTAAAAACGGCGAAGGCAGCCTGTTTCAAAACTGGATGCAGCGCAAGCATTTAAATCGTTTTGTGTTGAGTCCTGAGCCGCAGCATCATTCCGGACTGGGGCTGGATGCGTATGTCACTGCAACCTCTCCCATTCGTAAATATTTTGACATGGCCACCCAACGGCAGATTCGAGCGGTTTTTGGCCTGGAAGCCCCCTATACGACGGAAGAGATGCGGCAGATCATTCACCAGCTGGGAACGCCCATGAGCGAGGTCTGGCGGATTCAATACAACCGGAACCGCTACTGGCTGCTGAAATATCTGGAAGGAAAAACCGGACATAAAGAAGAGGCCATCGTCCTGAGCAGGCGCAAAACCAATTATCTGATCCTCCTGACGGAGTATATGCTGGAATGCACCCTGCCGCTGTCTGCGGGCGTGAATTTAAAGCCTGAAGACATGGTTCAGGTCACCCTGCAGCATGTCAATGCGCGCAGGGATGTGATATCAGTGTTTTTAGGGTAAGAAATTGGTTCAAGGTTCAGGGTTCGACGTTCAGGGGTGATGATCTTTAAAAGACAGTGTCAAAAGAAGTATTCCTCAATAAAAGTGACTTATGATAACATTTTAACCTTGAACCATGAAACCGTGAACCGACCACTTGTGTCTGAACTATACGTCATATCCGCCACCGGCAAAGACCAGGCGGGCCTGTTGCACAGGGTTGCCAGGGTCCTGAGCGATCTGGGCATCAATATCGTGGACATTGATGCCCGGTCGATTCGCGGTTACTTTACCATGTTTCTCGTTGTCGACCTGGGCACGTCGGCATACAGCGCCCGGGAACTGCTCGACCGCCTGTCCCCGCTGGGTCTTTATTTCGACCTGGGACTCCATGTGAAGCCCTATGATGAGGGCCGCAGGATTCCCAATAAACAGATGATGCTGATGACCCTGATGGGCAACGACCGCACGGGGATCGTGGCAGAACTCTCCGGCCTGGTTGCCGAGCATCAGGTCAACATAGAGGCCATTAAAATGATTGCCCGGGGCGACTATATTGCCATGGAGATATCGCTGGACACATCGGCCCTTGATGACGTCAAGGCGTTTCGCAAGGTCATATACGCGTTTTCCGAAAAATCAGGCTTTGATGTTTCCCTGCGCAAAGGCGACATCTTCCAGAAACCCAAGCGGGTGGTTATTTTTGACTGCGACAGCACCATCATAAAGGAAGAGGTCATCGATGAGCTGGCCAAGGTCGCCGGGGTTGAGCGGCGCGTGAAGCGCCTGACGACCCGCGCCATGAGCGGAGAAATCGATTTTGAAAAGGCGCTGCGGCAGCGGGTGCAGCTCCTCAAAGGGCTGACCGTAGACCAGCTTGAAAAGCTGACGCAAACGATCCACCTGACACCCGGGGCCGAAGAACTCATCTCGGCGCTGCGTTTTATGGGTTTCAAGGTGGGGGTCATTTCCGGCGGGTTTTCATTTTTTACCAACTATCTGAAAGAACGCCTTAATCTGGACTATGTGTACGCCAATGAACTGGAGATCGAAAACGGCGTGACCACCGGCCGGATCAAGGGAAAAACAATACTCAGCCAAAGCAAAGCCGACATCATCCATCAGATCGCCGAAATGGAGAACATCTCGGTGGAGCAGATCGTCGCCGTCGGCGACGGGGCCAACGACCGGTTTATGCTGCAAAAGGCCGGACTTGCCATCGCCTTTAATCCCAAGGAGATATTAAAAGATTTCAGCGACGGCATCATTACCTCCGACAATATTTCAGGGCTGCTCTATTTCCTGGGGGCGCCGGATGATGTCTTGAAAAAATTTCTGAATAAGGAGAAAGATGCCTGACCGCTTAAACGCCTGAACCGGTCAGGAAGCCAATAAATTAATCTTCGTATTGGAAGATATCCTCCCCCATATCGTCTTGATTGCTTGAGACTGTCTTTTGTATGCTTGAGGCTGTCAATATTTCAGAATAATGCAAGTAATCGCAACCCGAAAAAATCGAGAAAACGCAGGAAAAAATCATGTCTAAAAAACCTACCTATAAAGAACTGGAGCACCGGATTCAGGAATTGGAGCGATCAGAATATGAGAGTAAGCACGCAGAGGCGGCGCTACGAGAGAGCGAAGAGCGGTTTCGCCTTGCTTTTGAAAATGCTAACATCGGTGTTTGTTTGGTAGGCATTGATGGAAATCTAACAAGAGTTAACAATCGGATGTGCGATATATTCGGCTATAGCAAGAAAGAGTTGGAAAGTATGACCGTTAACGACATCGCACATCCAGCGGACAAGGATATTAGCCCAAAGTTTATCAATAAGAGTATATCTGGAGAAGTTGAAAGTACTGTTTTCGAGAAACGATACTTTCACAAGCGAGGTCACATCATATGGGGTCAAGTTTCCAGTTCAACTGTCAAAGATGAAAAAGGAAATCTATTATACTTTATCTCTCACATACAAGATATTACCCAAAGAAAGCTGACAGAGGAGGCTTTGCGAGAGAGTGAGGAAAAATACAAGCTCATTACCGAAACATCTCAAACCGGAATTTATATGCATCAAGACGATATCATCATTTATGCCAACGACAAATTCGCTCAATTACATGGTTATACAGTTGATGAATTGATCGGTACATACTACTTTAATCTGTTCCATCCTGACGAAAGAGAGCGAGCGTTGGGAATTAAATTAAAAAGACTGCGGGGTGATGAAGATGCCCCTCAGTACCACGAAACCAGGCGAGTTAAAAAAGATGGTGGGATTTTGTGGTGCCAAACTGTCGCCGTCCTTGTCGAGTATCAAGGGAAACCGGCGATAATGGGAAACGTTGTCGACATCACCGAGCGCAAACGTGCCGAGGAATCGCTACGCGGGAGCGAGGCCAAGATGGGAAGCATCTTCCGGGCGGCGCCGATCGGCATAGGCCTTGTGTCCAAGCGGGTATTGATGGAAGTGAACGAACGGCTTTGCGAGATCATCGGCCATACCAGGGATGAACTCATCGGTAAAAATGCCAGAATATTGTATCCGACGGATGAAGCTTATGAATATGTCGGCAGTGAAAAGTACCGACAGGTCGAGGAGCGGGGGACAGGGGTCGTGGAAACGGTCTTCAAGCGAAAGGATGGCAAGATCGTTGATGTGCTGCTGAGTTCAACGCCCCTTGATCCAGCCGATCTTTCAGCCGGTGTCACATTTACCGCATTAGACATTACCGAGCGCAAGCGTGCGGAAGAGGTTCTGCGGGCAAGCCATGAAAGATTTTTAAAGGTGCTGAACAGCGTTGATGCGACGGTTTATGTGGCTGACATGGAAACTTATGAAATTCTTTTCATGAACCAGTTCATGATAGAGAGCTTTGGACGGGATATGACCGGTGAAATATGTTGGCGCGTTTTTCGGGGAGAATCCGGGCCATGCTTCCACTGCACCAATGATCAACTGATCGACGAAAACGGGAAGCCCACCGATGTGTGTGTCTGGCAGGATAAAAATCCCGTCACCGGGAAATGGTACATTAACCATGATCGGGCCATAGAATGGACAGATGGGCGTTTGGTCCGGCTTCAAATCGCCACCGATATTACCGAAATAAAAAAAATGGAGGAAGAGCTTCGCCAGGCCCAAAAAATGGAGTCCATCGGCACTCTGGCCGGCGGCATCGCCCATGATTTTAACAATATCCTCGCTATTATTATCGGCAACACGGAATTGGCCCTCATGGACATTCCGGAATGGAATCCGGTCAAGGGTTACCTGAAAGAGATCCAGGCCGCCGGCTTAAGAGCAAAGGATGTGGTGCGGCACATATTAAGTTTTTCCCGTAAGGCCGTCACTGACCGGAAACCGATAAAGATAGGTTCCATCATAGCGGATTCACTCAAGATGCTGCGGGCGTCCATTCCGGCAGACATTGAAATCCGGCAAGACATCTCATGTGAATTTGACACGATCCTGGCTGACCCGACCCAGATAAGTCAGGTGCTCATGAACCTTTGCACCAACGCCGCCCATGCCATGCGGGATGAAGGCGGCATTCTGGAGGCAAGCCTCCAGAATGTTGAATTCGGAAAGAAAAATGTGAAATTAAACTTGGGACCGGGGCGCTATGTGAAGCTGACCGTAAGCGATACCGGCCATGGCATTGCGCCTGAGAATATCGACCGTATTTTTGATCCCTATTTCACCACCAAGGGACTGGGGGAAGGCACGGGGTTGGGCCTGTCCGTGATACAGGGAATCGTCAAGACACATAATGGCGCTGTCACGGTCAACAGCGAACCGGGAAAAGGGACGGTTTTTGAAGTGCTGTTTCCGGTAAGTGAAGATGAAATGAAACCGGAACCTCAGGCGTCAAATGCCCTCCCCGCCGGCAATGAGAAAATACTTTTTATTGACGATGAAGCGTCCATATTGAATTTGGCAAAAAAGAGTCTGGAGAAGCAGGGATATCAGGTTGAAGCGAAAAACGACCCGGTCGAAGCCTTGGAGCTGTTTCGAGCCAACCCGGACCGGTTCGATCTCATTATCACGGACATGACCATGCCGAAGATGACCGGCGATAAGCTCACCAAAGAGATTTTAGGCATCCGTCCGGGCATGCCGATTATCCTCTGCAGCGGCTACAGCGACAGAATTAACGCTGAAAAAGCTGCGGCCCTCGGTATCCGAAAATACATCGAAAAACCGCTGAACCTGTCCGATTTTGTGAGTACCGTACGCAAGGTGCTGGATAATTACCCTAAGCGTCATATCCATAAGCCCCTAAAATTTTAACCATACCTATCACTCTTTTCATAACCGACACCTCTGAATAAGATTACTTTCTCAGGATGAAGCGATCTCTCAACTTTTCTACATTCGGGCTGATGCTCGGGCTCTGCCGGACATTGAGCCGCTTGGCCTCGTCCTCCACTTGGGGCTTGATGGTTTCATAAATCTCAGCAAGATTCATTTTCCCTTCTTTAAGGGCCTTGAGAAAATAATAGGTAAAAACGCCGTGCCCCTTTTCAGGGGATGAGGTGGAAATCTGGCTTCCCTGTGTTGCCGTCAGGACGGCCATGTTTGTCGACGCGACTTCAGTAGCTGCCATCATCACCAGTGGTCGAGTTCCTTTTGCCGGGACGCTTCTTCCGCCGGAACCGGAAAAGCAGGAGTCAAGAACCACGATAATCTCTTTGGCCTCTAATTTCGCCAAATTTTCATAAAGTCTCTTCAGGGGGTAGCCGGTTACCGCAAGATAATTCGGGTCTCCGTCATAGGGGACGATGAAAGCCTCACCTGTTACCGGGTCAGGGGAGCCGTGGCCGGAATAATAAACAAACACATTCCCGTCTTTCTTGAGCTTGTTCGGCAGCCAGGCTTCAATCGATTTCATTATCCCTGACAGTGTCGCCTTTTCATCGGTCAGTAATTCGATGTTTCGCTCTTTTACACCCAAAGCCTTAATGTAATCTTTTACCAACATGGCATC
>JARGFK010000155.1 GCA_029211065.1 Desulfobacterales bacterium | reverse complement strand
ATTACACACAACGGCCTAACTGGAACTACTCAATTGCTCCAGTGAAAATGTGAATTAATTTTTGCGTAAGCCCTAAGTGTTTTTACTCAGCCTAAACAACACATTTCCCAACCTAACAAATTCTTCCACGCTGAGTGTTTCCGCGCGCCGTAAAGGATCGATTGACACACTATCCAGTATCCGCTGGGCAGCTTCGCCTTCAAGGGCGAGGTCGCTGCCGGTCAGGGCATTTTTGAGTGTTTTGCGGCGTTTGGAAAAAGCCGCTTTTACCACCCCGGAGAAAAACGCTTCATCATCGGCCGCGAACTCAGGGGCATCTTTAAAGTCAATGGCAATCACCTCCGAATCCACCTTCGGCCGGGGATAAAAAAGAGCGGCCTTTACATCGGCAATGCGTTTGGTCTCGGCGCAATATTGCAGCAGGACCGACAGGCGGCCGTAGTCTTTGCCGCCCGGCGGAGACATGATGCGCCGGGCCAGCTCCTTCTGGAACATCAGGACGCAGTGACGGACAGCCGTGCGCGCCTTTATGAGCTGAATCAGGACCTGAGAAGATATATTATAGGGCAGGTTCCCGAAAACAACCAGCCTGCAGTTTTCCTCCCGGGCCAGTTGACCAATGTCGACATCCAGAATATTTTTATTTATCAGGGTGACATTGCCGCAATCCTCGGCAGCCAGGATGCCGGCCAGCACCTCCGCCAGGCGGCTGTCCTTCTCAACCGCGTAAACCTTTCGGGCGGACCGGGCGATGGGAATCGTCAGGGCGCCCAGTCCGGCACCGATTTCAAGAACCGCATCCCGGGGCATCAGCCCGGAGCGCTGGATGATCATTTGGGCGGTGGAGGGGTCATTTAAAAAATTTTGGCCGAACTGCTTTTTGGGAAACAGATTTTGAACACGGAGAATCTGTGCGGGTGAGGTCATGGCATTTCATCGAATAGATGCTTATCGACCCTGCGCGCGCGTAGGGTTGTGAATATTTTCCGGGTTATGAAATAGGACGCAATTCCCGGAACGATGCCGAGAATGACGCCCCCCACCAGCATGGCGATGGTGGCATCCGCCCCCAACTTGGCGAGCTCCGAGAGAGATTCGTATTTTGGATCAAAAGGGATCGAATTTCCCAATATGAAATTTCCGACCTTATAACTGCCCAGATAAAAAATGGGGATCGTAACCGGATTGCTGACCCACACGGCAATGACAGCCGCCGGCTTGCTTCCCCGCAGCAGAAAGGCGAGGACAAGGGCGATGGCCGTGTGAAAGGGAATGGTCGGCGTAATGGCGACAAAGACGCCGATGGCCATTCCCACGGCAATGTAATGGGGATCGCCCTGGAGCTTTTTGGCCCTTTCGATAAAATCATGGAGCCGCTGTTTCAGCCTGTTTATTGCCGTGTTCTTTTCTTTTCGGCTCTGTTCGTCCGGGTGCATGTAAATAGTTTTCAGTTTTTAGATTTATTTAGTTTCATGTGTCTGATTAACATGAAAGGGTTTACATATCAATGCTTCAATCAGCCTTTTGAGATGAAAACGGAGCGGGTCGAGGCGTTTTTTAGACGCTTTGATTTCGGACCAGCCCTTGACTTTCGGCGTGTTTTTACATATTTGTGATAACTAAATTACTGTGGTTTAAAACCGTTGGCTATATGCCAAGTTGGGGGAAGGCTGCCACGGGTCTTTAATACAAGGGGGCCCCATGCCAAAGAAAAGAGGAAAATCCATCAGTTTTGATGCAATGGTCAAGTTCTTCATGCAGAACTACAACATTCCCACAAAGGGCGATGTGGAAAAACTGATCACGCGAATGGATCGACTGGAAGAACTGATTAAAGCGTTGGTCGTTTCAGGCAGGCGCACCCGGACAGCCCGGACAAATGGCGCTAAAACCGGAACGGCCAACGGCGGTTCAGTCAAAACAGCTTCGGATAGTGTATTGGAAGTCATAAAAGCCGCCAAGGACGGGATCGACTTTGCCGATATACGCCAGCGAATCGGGTATGAGGAAAAAAAACTTCGCAATATCATCTTTCGGTTAAACAAAACAGGTAAGATCCGTCGGATCAGACGCGGAATTTATATAGCCATCTGATTGCAATGAAACTTTCCCCTCTACACCTGGAGCCCTCCGACTTTTGCAACGATGGGTAAATCCTGCAACTGCATTAAAAATGACTAAGAAAGGATAACGATGTCGGTAGATCCTAATAACCCGGACCTTCGTGAAGGTGACCGGATACTTGGATACCGCCTGGAGCGAATGGTCGCGCTGGCGGAAATCAATTCTATTTTTTATGAACTGGAACATACAGTCACCCGGGCCCGACACGTTCACATCAGCAACCCGGATACTGAAAATACGTTCAGCGTGGCATTTAAGACGGTTCCCACCGATTCGACCGGGGTGGCGCATATCCTGGAACACACCGTCCTGTGCGGCTCTAAAAAATTCCCGGTGCGCGATCCGTTTTTCTCAATGCTGAAAAGAAGCCTGAACACCTTCATGAACGCGTTTACCGCTTCGGACTGGACCATGTATCCATTTTCCACCCAGAACCAAAAAGATTTTTACAATCTCATGGAGGTCTATCTGGACGCGGCTTTCAGACCGATCCTGAACCCGCTTAACTTTAAGCAGGAGGGGCACCGGCTGGAAATCGAAGCGGCCGGTTTGCCGGCTGCCGACAGCCGTCTGGAATACAAAGGGGTGGTGTACAACGAGATGAAGGGCGCCATGTCGTCGCCGGACCAGGTGATGGGCCGCTCCCTGCTGAATGCGCTCTATCCGGAAACAACCTACCGGTTTAATTCAGGCGGGGATCCCAAAATCATCCCCCGGCTGACGTACGACGGGCTCAAATCTTTTCACCAGCGCCACTACCACCCCAGCAACGCTTTTTTTTACACCTATGGCAATCTGCCCCTCAAGGCCCATCTTGAATTTATTGAAACATCGATTTTAAAGAACTACGACTATATCGATCCCCGGACGGAAGTCTCCTCTCAGCCCCGCTGGGATCAGCCCCGAACGACCGCCTATTCATATCCGTTGGGAAATAATGAAGACCCTGCCAGAAAATGTCAGGTTTGTGTGGCGTGGCTCACCGCCGACATTAAAAAAACGGACGAGGTGCTGGTCTTGACCCTGCTGGAGCAGATCCTGCTCGGCAATGCCGCATCACCGCTGCGCAAAGCCCTGATAGATTCGGGCCTGGGCTCATCCCTGAGCGACGGCAGCGGTTTTGACGCCGACAACCGGGACACGCTTTTTGCAGCCGGTTTAAAAGACATTGAAAAATCCGCTGCCCCAAAAATCGAATCGATTGTTCTGGGCACATTAAACGACCTGGCAAAAAAAGGGATCGATAAAGAACTGATCGATACCGCCATCCATCAGATCGAGTTCCGCCGCAAGGAGGTCACCAACCAGCCCTACCCCTACGGCATCAAGCTGCTGCTTTCTTTCGGCGGGAGCTGGTTTCACGGGGGCGATCCGGTTGGGGCCCTGCAGTTTGACAGCGACTTGGAAAAGATTCGAAAAGCGGTTGCGGCCGGTCCGTTTTTTGAAAACGGCCTGAAACAATATTTTCTGGAAAACCCGCACCGGGTCCTGCTGACACTGGTACCGGACTTGACCATGGAAGAAAAGGAAACAAAGCGGGTGGCGGCCGAACTGGCGGAAATCAGGGCAGGGATGTCTTCTGGGCAACTGAAGGGGATCGAAGCCGATGCCCGGGCCTTACAGAAGCTGCAGGAAACCGAGATGGATGTTTCGTTTCTTCCAACGCTGTCCCTGGCTGAAATCCCCCCCCGGGTAAAGACCGTTTCGGAAGCGCCCGGGGACGGCCCCAAATGGCTGACCGCCTATGGGCAGCCCACCGCCGGCATTTTTTATCTGACGGCCGCCATCGGCGCCGGGGCCATAGCGAACGCGCAGATTCCGCTGATACCGTTTTTCTGCTACGTTTTTTCAAAAATCGGCACCACCCGGAGGGACTATAGCGAGATGGTCCGGCGTATCGATCGCTACACCGGCGGTATCGGTTTAAGTGCCAATGCCCGCACATCGTTCAGCAGCGCCGGAGACTGCCGGTCTTTTCTGTCGCTCAATGCTAAATCCCTGGTCCGTAATCAGCCCAACCTGTTTGAGATTGTCGAGGAACTGGTCTGTTCCTTGAGTTTTAAGGATTTGGTCCGACTGAAAGCCCTGCTGTTGGAATACCGGGCGGCTCTGGAAGCCATGATCGTTCATAACGGCCATCGGCTGGCCATGTCCCTGGCTTCCCGAAACTTTTCCGCAGCCGAGGCCTTGGATGAGGCCTGGCATGGGGTCCACCAGCTTAAAACGATAAAAGCGCTGACCGCCGACCTGACGGACAGCACCTTACAGTCGCTTGCAGACCGCTTAACAGCCATCGCCAAGTTTCTGTTGACGCGTGAAAATATAAAGGTCGCGCTGATCGGGGAGGCGGCCGGCCTGGCGGATGCCAGGACGTCTGCCGCAGCACTCCACGGCAGCATGCCTGCCGGGCCCGCTGACGGTTTCGGCGCTCCCGCCCTCGACATCTGCAATGAAATTCCCCGCGAAGGCTGGACAACCTCTACGGCGGTTTCGTTTGTGGCCCGTACGTTCCGGACGGTCAGAATGGATCATGAAGACGCCCCGGCGCTTGCTGTGATCGCCAAGATGCTGCGATCCTTGTATCTGCACCGCGAGATTCGCGAAAAAGGCGGGGCCTACGGCGGGTTCAGCATCTACAGCCCCGAAAACGGACTGTTCAGTTTCGGATCATACCGGGATCCCCGTATTGTAGAGACGCTATCGGTGTATGACGGGGTCAGCGGTTTTGTCCGCTCCAAAAGCATTACGGATGGGGATGTCACGGAAGCGACGCTGCAGGTCTGCTCCGAGATCGACAAACCCGATCCGCCCGGTCCGGCCGCCCGCAAAGCCTTTTACCGCAAAATGATATCCCTGTCGGACGAGGCACGCAACCGCTTTAAAAGCGGGGTCTTGTCGCTGTCAAAAAGCCGGGTTCAGGAAACGGCCGAAAAGTACTTCCAAGAAGGGGTTCAGGAGCAGGCCGTTGCGGTCATATCCGGTGAAGCGCAATTAAAGGCCGCCAATGAAAAGTTCAAAGATTGCCCGTTGAAAATATATCCCATTTAAAAGTGAATTTTCGCTGGGGACGATAACTTGCCGATGGTCAGACTTTTCATATTTTCCAACCTATTTCATTCCGGCTTCTTTTAATTTGCGCCAGAGTGTCGTCCTGCTGATGCCTAGTTCTTTTGCCGCTTTAGTTTTGGAAAATTGTGCATTTTCTAAGGTTTTATTAATTATCATCAATTCTTGGTCCATCTTCTTCGCTTTTATATTTAGCTTAAATGGCTCCACCGACGAAACGGAATTTGTGACCTGACAGCCGGGCGGGTATTGAATCAATTCATCGTATAACTCGTCAATCGCGTCGATACTGCACCGCAAATTACAATTCAGAACCAACCTCTCTGCAAAATTTCGAAGCTGCCGGACATTTCCAGGCCATGAATACTCCTTTAGCTTATGGACAAAGGAAATTGGCAGGGCAATGGGGTCCAATCCGTGTTTGGCAGAAAGTTTGCGGATGAAATAATCTAATAAAACAGGAATATCTTCGGTCCTGTTTTTTACTGGCGGAATAGTGATTCGGAGTACGTTCAGCCGGAAGAAAAGATCTTCCCGGAATATTCCTTCTTGAACGGATATGCCCAAATCCTTGCCGGCGGCTGCCAGGATTCGAACATCAATGGGGACCGTGCGATCGGCCCCGAGTCGCATGACTTCTTTTTCCTGTAAGACCCTTAGCAGTCGCATTTGCACACTGAGTGGCGTGGTGTCGATTTCATCAAGGAAGATTGTTCCTTTATGCGCAAGTTCAAATCTTCCCGGTTTGCCTCCTTTTTTTGAACCGGTGAAAGCACCCTCTTCGTATCCAAAAAGCTCGCTTTCAAGCAATTGCTCAGGAAGGGCCGCGCAGTGGACGGATACAAATGGTTTTTTAGCTCTATCGCTTAAGTTATGAATACTCTGGGCTATAATTTCTTTACCGGTTCCCGTTGCTCCCATTATCAGAATGGTCGAGTCTGTCTTTGCAAACTGTGTGGCCCTTATTGCAATATCGCGCATAATAGCGCTTTCGTGGATTAGATCCTCGAAAAAATATTTGGCTATCAAACCTTTCGAAAGAGAATGTCTGACAACGTTTTCTGCCTTCATAACGTTGGCGATATCTTTGAAGGTCGAAACTCCTCCTATGACTTCATTGTTCATCGTCACGGGCAAGTGATTAAAAATATATAACTCATTATTAACCTTTTCGAGTTTATTACGAACCGGCACTTCTGAATTCAAAAGCCGTAATAACGATTCACTGTTTACATATCGGGAAGCCGATTGGTCTATGATTTCTTGAGATTTGATTTCCAGCAGTTTCCGTGCGACCTGATTGATTGTTTTGATTCGCCCGGCGTTATCCACACCTATAATGCCTTCTGTGGTTGCATCAATGACACATTGATAATGATAGGCTTTTTTTTGTTCTTCCCGCCGGGCTTGAGCGGCTGATATGGCATTTTCAAAAGTTTCGAACAGAATTTCTTCGTTGGTTTCAAATTCAACACATTTTAAAGCATATTTTTCTGCAATCCGTATAGTCGATCCGCCGCCGACGGCCACATTGCAACCAAGAGATTTAGCGGACAGGATGGAACTTTCCATGGAGGCAATGTCTGTATATATACCCTGAATAATTTTAATATTGAGAAGTTCTTCCAGGATATCAATACCCGCTATTTTATTTAAAAATGCAGTTAGGACGATTTTGCTGCCGAGGGTGGCAGCTTTTTTAAGACTTTTAACGATATCAATTGAGGCCTGGGGGATGGAAAAAACGGGTATGCGTAAGTTTTCGCGAAGCATGTGGGCGGTGCCGCGGCGGCTGATGATGGCTTCAACACCTTCGGATTCCATTTTTTTTCCGGCAGTGATGGCTTCATCCAGGCCTTTACAGGCAACATGAATATTCTGACCGCGTTCTTTAGCAATGGTTTTGAATTGCTCAACCAATGAAGCTGTGGAGATAACCACGCCGACCTCATATTTTTTATCCCACATCATTTCCCCCTAAGAAAACGTAACATGTTGAAACGATATGTTTCATTATTGTTTCCGCTTGTCAAGTTTATTAAACAATATATCTATTCTCCGGGAACAGAAAGACAGTTTCGGTTTTTTAAATCTTGGATTTTCCAGGGCGTGTCATGCGTGACGGTTTGTTCGGTGAAATCACACACGATTCCATGTTAACTATTTAAAATATAGAGTTAATTTAAATCAGCCAGATTCCAACAAGGGCAGTCGATAATGATGGGTTCAGACGGTTTTTTTAAAATCATTATTAGAACCGATCTCATGTTTTCTGAATCTAACTGTTACTGGCATGCAATATGCAAAACACTTTTATTATATGAATCGGGATTAAATACGTGTGACGCTCTGCTTTTCTATTCGGGGGTCGTTTCTCAATAATAACCAATCATATCGAGAGAGGGAGGAACTATGAAAAAAGCAAAATGTATTGTGATGGGATTGTTGTTTGCCGGCCTGCTGCTTTCCGGCAACTGGCAGGCGGTTGCAGCCGAGTACCCTGAAAGAGG
>JARGFK010000154.1 GCA_029211065.1 Desulfobacterales bacterium | reverse complement strand
CTGACTCAACAACATCCTCCTCCAATGAAAAACGGACCCTAACCCCCCTGTGTCAAGTGTGGGTAAAGCTCAGCTTTAAAAAGGGGGACTTTAATGGGGCAATTTCTTCAAAATTTTTTGCCCTAGCTACAATCGAAGGTTAAATACGTCAAGCGCCAAATTTCCTACAACTCACCGAAAAAACTGCACCCCCTTTGAAAAAGGGGGATGGGGGGATTTTGAGTGAAGGCAAACCCCAAAAATATGCCCAGGCAGTTATGAATCCGATCGCTCATGCGGCAACCGCATAATTGATCTCCGCAATCAGGGCTTCCAGATCAGCGCCAAAAACCTTGCGGGCCTTACCGGCGCCGCCCTGCCTTTCAAAAACCGGCACATCATCAAAGTCTTCCAGTTCAATGGTCAGGTTTGCAATCAGGTGCTCTCGGATATACCCCAGCCATTGCTGCTGCTCGTCATTAAAATGCCTGCCCGCCATAACCTTTTGCAGCGCCCGGCCCACTCTTTCAGGGGCAGTGTAAAGCGGCGACTCTTTGACCGCACCGTGCTTGACCATGGAAATAATATCCACCAGGGACTTTCTATACACCAGCTTATGCGCTTTTTGCAGTTCTTTTTCCGGAAAATTGTTGCGCTTCAGCTTTTCCCGCAGTTCGTTGAGCGCCTCGGTCCGCCAGGCCCGGGGTCGTTGCAGCAAAATCCGGATCGCTTCAATCTGCTCGTGGTTTTCCCGGACAAAACGCGTAAAGGCATCCAGATAGTCCTCCGGTTTTTGATAGTCGCTGCCGGCATGAATCATGACTTCGGAAGACACCTCGTCTTCGGTTTCATATCCTACGATAAAGGTGCGTTTCGCCCGCGGGTAATTGATCAGCAGATTCTGAAACTTTTTATCCCGCAGGAGATTCAGCGTGTGGGTGAAATCGTCCCGGATCAGCTTTGGCAGGTTTGCGGCAAATTTCCTGATATCGCCGTCCGGGATAAATGCTGAAAATTGCTCACGAGCCTCGCCACTCATATTGCGTTCGATCCGCCGCAGACGTTTTACCAGCACGCTGATAAAATAGCGGCGGTCCACATTTTGATAAATATTCTCGATGACCTGCTCAAGGGGGATGGGTTCTTTTTGCGGCAGTTCAACTTTAAAATCCGTAGTGTCTTTAAAATACTCGATCAGGGTCCCGTCAAAACAGTCGAAAATGGTAAAATGGGTTTTATAGATATCCGGACAGCGCCGGGTGCCACGGCCCAGCATCTGCACCCACAGAATTCGCGATTTTACCGGGCGCAGAAAAACAATGAATTCAAGGCTGGGAATATCCACGCCGGTGGACAGCATGTCCACGGTAACCGCCACCTTGGGCGTCGGACGGTTGCGAAACTCGCGAATCTTCTGCAAGGGGCGGTCCACGCTGGGGCTGCCGGTAATTTTCTGGACAAAGTTATCACCCTGACCGAATTCATCGCGGCAGATCGTAACGATCTGATCGCAATGGGAAGTATGCGGCAGATCGTTCACGGCAAATATCAGTGTTTTGGGGAAGCGACCGGTTTCCTGCTGGTGTTTATAGGCATATTTGGCAACCTCCTTGATGATCTTACGATTGCTCTCCGGCGCAGTGACTTTTTGCTCAATCTCCTGGGTGGGAAATTCGCGCTCATCCTCCAACTGGTCATAGGTTTCCTCGCCGGTCCGGGTATCGATCACCCCCACCTGTTCCCCCGGCTTCAGAAAAATGCCTTTCATGCGCACATTCGATTTTATTTTTACGGCATCGTAATCCACCAGATAGCCTTCCTGGATGGCCTCTTCAGTGGTATAGCGATAAACGACCTCTTTAAACAGCGCCAAGGTATGTGCAGCCGGTGTGGCGGTCAGTCCGATTTTAATCGCATCAAAATAATCCATCAGCCGGCGCCAGACGGCAGTATCGCTGGCCGTATACCCGCGGTGGCATTCGTCGGCAATAATGACATCAAACGCATGAATCGGTATGTCCAGCATTTCCGTATCGGCCTCATAATCCGGGTCGTCCTGACCTTGGGAAAAAGCATTTTCCCAGCCGAAAAGATTGATCGTCATGCGTTGGATGGTTGAAACATAGACAAACGTATGGGTCGCATTGGGAGCAGTCAGATATTCATTGGGAAGCACCTTGGGGTCAAAGGGTGTGTCATCTCCGAAATCGTCCTTGTGAAAGCGCTGGCTGTAAACCTCGTATTCCCGACTGAGCTTGTTTCCCGAAGGTGTCGTAAACGCTGCAAATTCACGTACCGCCTGTGCGGCCAGCGCCCGACGGTCTACCAGAAACAAAATCCTGCGGGCGGCCTTGGCCTTTAAAAGATGATAAATCAGGGAAACCGTGGTAAACGTCTTGCCGGTCCCGGTTGCCATGGCAATGAGCATGGCCCGCTTGCCTTTAATGATGGCCGATTCGATCTTACCAATGGCTTTACGCTGGAAATCGTGCAGCCGTTCAATATCGACGGGATTGGATTGCAGCCATTCCAATCCTTTGGCGGCGTCGCTTTCAAAAAACTCGGCCAGTGCATCCGGCGTGTGAAAATTTGATATTCGGCGGGATATGTTCTTCGTGTTACGGGCATCGAGATGCCATATGATTTCGCCATTGGAGGCATAAAGAAACGGAACCCGGTAGCCGTTCCAATTGCCCGGCCCGCTGAAGGCCCCTTTGGCATACCGCTTGGCCTGTTCCAGAACGTTCTGCGGCCCCACCGTTACCTTTTTGGCTTCCAGGATGCCGAGCAGCTTACCCTTAACAAAGAAAGCATAGTCCGCAGGTCCATTCGCCGTGGGGTACTCTTCCACGGCATGATGTGCAAAGGATTTAATATCGAGACCTTCAGAATATTTGACAATTTTCCAGGCGGGCTTGAGGGTGCTAAGCTTTTTATTGATCCGATCACGTCGGGTTTGCCATTCGAGTTCATCGACCATAATCATATCCCCTGAAAATAGTATCAACTCGCAGTTTTTTGGGGCAAACTTATAAATCTTCCTGCATCTTCTGTAGCCGCTGGCTTAAATGCACCGGATAGATGTTATGCGCCTTGACGGACTTGATATCCTCCGGAAGGCGGGAGAATTCCATTTTGAATTTTTCCCGGATGGCCGAAAGCGGCGGGTGGGATTTTACAGTTTTGCCGTTCTCCATCACTTTTTCAAGCAAAGGCGCAGCGCCCTCGATCCGGTCGTCCCGAAGGCCGATGACATCTTCCTGAAAGCGCCCGTCCGGACCCAGCTTTCTGAAAACCTGCTTTGCCCCGGCCAGGGTGGCTTTGCCGGGGCTTAATTTGCGGACATCGCGGCCGTTGAACCGGACCATTTTATAAATTACATTCAAATAGGGGGCGTCGGCCGAAACCCCGACTTTTGTCCCCACGCCGAATGCATCGATCCGGGCGCCCTGGAGAATCGTCTGGGCGATCTTATATTCATCAAAGCCGCCGCTGGCAAAAATTTTCACTTCGGCGAGTCCGGCCGCATCAAAGATGCGGCGAACCCTGCAGCTTAAATCCACCATGTCGCCGCTGTCGATGCGAACGCCGATGATTGCTTTTCCCTCCTGCTTCATCTCCGTAGCAACGGTTGCGGCACGCCTGGCGCCTTCCAGGGTATCAAATGTATCGATTAAAAAAATGGAAGTGTCCGGAAACGTCCGGGAATAAGCCCGGAAGGCTTCCTCCTCGCTGTTAAAAGCGGTAACGTAGGAATGCGCCATGGTGCCGGATACCGGAATACCGTAAATTTTCCCGGCCAGCACATTGCTGGTCGCCTCAAAACCGGTCATAAACGTGCTGCGCGCCACCATCAGCCCGGCATCCTGCTCCTGGGTCCGGCGCAGTGAAAAATCGATCAGGGGCCGGCCTTGAGCCGCATGAATGCATCGGGCCGACTTGGACGCGATCATACTCGCAAAGCCGATTTTATTCAGCAGAAAGGTCTCCAGCAGCTGGGCCTCGATAATGGGGGCCGTGATTTCCAGAACCGGTTCGCCGGGGAAAAAAACCGTTCCTTCCGGCATGGCATGAACTTCCCCTGAAAACCGCAGGCCGGACAGGAATGAAATAAAATTGTCTTTAAACTGACCGGTGCTTTCAAGGTAAGCGAGTTCCTCATCGGAAAAGGAAAACGCCTCCAGTTCTTTCAATACATCTTCAAGGCCGGCGGCCACAAAATAATTTCGCCGGGGGGGATAGTTTCTGACAAAGAGGGAAAACGTGGCTGCGCCGGAAATTTGATGCCCATGGTAGCTGGCAGCCATTGTCAATTCATAGAGGTCCGTAAAAAGCGGGCCGATTCTTTTCTTTGCTGTCATGATTGAACCTTTGCTGGATATATCCGTCAGTTTCAACGGGGAAATACATTTAGTCGGAAAGGGGCGTTTGGCAAAGGTCTCCCGTTAAGAAACTTCGGCCCCGTAAAGCTTTTCCATTCTTTTTAAAGAGAACCGGTGGGCCTCGGAATCAAAATCCGCCACCCCCTTTATGGGTACCGATATCGCATAATCGCGATTGGCCAACCCCCCCACCGTATCCATCACACAGATGGAGGTACAGACGCCCACCACTTCAGCCGCTGCTATGCCGGCCTCAACCAGAATGTTTTCGAGATCGGTCCCGTAAAACCCGCTGAACCGTTTTTTAGGGACCACTTTTTCTCCCGGCATAGGGGTGAGCGCTTTAATGATCTGGCTGCCCCAAGTGCCGCTTACGCAGTGTTCCGGAAATTTTTCAAATTCTTTGTCGTTGCGATCATGGGCGTCCTGCAGGTAAATGACAAGATCCTTGCGCTTTCTATATGCGTCGAGCCGCTGCCCGATAAAGGGAACAATTTCACGGGCGGTTTCGCCGCAATACAGCGCCCCTTTTTCATCCACAAAATCGTTTAACATGTCCACAACAATTAAGGCCTTTGACGGCATCGGCAGTCTCCTTTTGGGCTGTACCTTTATTTTTGCCTATGGTATTATTCAACCCTGAGTAATTCAAGTAAATTTTTAGCTGCATACAAAAAGGAGCGTTTATTTTGTGAAGCCCAAACGATTCAAGGGGTCGGTTTTTGCCACTCTGTTTTTCTTTATCGCCCTTTTTTCTCCGGCGCTAATCCTGGCGGAAAAGGTTCCTGTTGTTGCCAGTATTTTTCCGGTTGCCGATATGATTCAACAGGTCGGCAGCCCCTATGTTGATGTGACTTTCATTATTCCGGCCGGCGCCAGTCCCCATACGTTTGAACCCAAGCCCAGTCAGATTAAAAAAATCGCGGCAGCCAGGGTTTTCTTCATGATCGGCGCAGGCCTGGAAATATGGGCTGAGAAATTTATGGCTGCTGCCGGTAAAGACCTCCTAACGGTCACACTTTCGGATGGCGTAGATTTAATTCGTTCCACCGAAGCAGCCCATGAACATGACGCGGATCAACCCGGATCGAATATGCGGCAAACAAAACCGGATCACACCGACAGCGGCGCAGTTATCGCCAACCCGCATATATGGTTGGACCCGGTTATCGCTCAATCGATGGTCACCCGAATTGTGGCGGTTTTATGCAGCGTTGACGAAAATCATGCAGACCACTACCGCCGGCAGGGGGAAGTCTACTTAAAAAGCCTGGTAAAACTGGACCAGGATATCCGCTTGGCGGTATCGGGATTCGCTTTAAAAAAATACGTTGCCTTTCATGCCGCCTGGGATTATTTTGCAAGGCATTACGGTCTTGAGCCGGTGGGGATCATTGAAACCGCTCCCGGCAGAAACCCAACCCCCAAGCGGATAAAACAAATCATCGCCGATATCAAAAAATACAACCTCCGCGCGGTATTTGTCGAACCCCAGCTAAACCCAAAAGTGGCGGTGGTGATCGCCAAAGAGGCCAACGTCCATGTGTTGCTGCTGGATCCCATGGGGGCGCCGACCATCAAGGGGCGCCGGTCGTACCTGGAATTGATGCGGTATAATTTAGACGTCTTAAAGGAGGCCATGCAATGAACCGGCCGTCGCCGCTCCAGCGGCAAGACAAAGCGGCCATCGTGGAATTAAACGATGTCTGGGTCCGCTATAATGAAAAATGGGTCTTAAAGGCCATCTATTTGTCATGTTATCCCGGAGAAATTTTGGGCATCGTGGGACCAAACGGCAGCGGCAAGACCACCCTGCTCAACGCCATTCTGGGACTGATCCGCCCGGAAAAAGGGACCGTAAGGTTGTTTGGCAGCGATCCCGACAAGCACAGCCGCCGGGAAGTGGGGTATCTCCCCCAAATATCCCGTGCCGACCGCTCTTTTCCGGTAACGGTTCTGGATGTTGTCCTCATGGGGCTCTACAGCCGCCTGGGATTGTTTCGCCGTCCCGATCGAAAGAGTATCCAAGCCGCCATGGCGTTGCTCGACCAGGTAAACATGGCGGACCAGGCCCATCATTCCTTTGGCATACTCTCCGGCGGTCAGCAGCAGCGCGTTCAAATTGCCCGGGCCCTGGCATCTCAGCCCAAGCTTTTAATTTTAGACGAACCGGCCACTGGGATCGACAGCGTTGCCCAGGAAGACTTTTATGAGCTGCTGGCAAAATTCAGAGATGAACAAGCGATTTCGGCGATCATGGTCTCCCACGATATCGGCGTGATTACCTCACATGCCGACCATGTGGCCTGCCTGAACAGAGAAATTCATTATCACGGCGAACCGGAATTTTGTCTTTCGCCGGAAATTCAGCGAAAGGTATTCGGCGACAACATGAAAGTGATGGTGCATGATCCCGCCTGCGTTTCCTGTTCACAGAGGCATCGCGATGATTCCTGAATTATTCAAGCTGACCTTCATGCAGCATGCTTTTCTGGCCGGCGCCATGCTCAGCGTTGTTCTGGCCGTTGTTTCTTTTTTTGTTGTCCTGCGACGCCTGTCTTTTATCGGAGTAGGTGTCGCCCACTCGGCCTTCGGCGGTGTTGCACTGGGCGCATTGCTCGGCGTCTCCCCCACCCTCACTGCCGTTGCCTTTGCAGTGGCTGTTGCCAATGCCATCGGCTATATCAGCAGTCGCGGAAAACTGAGCACCGACACGGCCATCGGTATATTTTTTTCACTGGCCATGGCCCTGGGTGTTATTTTTATCGGATTGTCCAAAGAGTACAATATCGATCTTTTCGGATATCTTTTTGGGAATATACTGGCCATTACCCGTCAGGATCTGATTTCCATCGCCATCCTGGGCGGATTGGTCCTTGTTTCGACATTCCTGCTGTTTAAGGAATTGCTCTTCGTTGCCTTTGACAGGGAAGTCGCCCTTGTCAGCGGGATGTCCGTAACGTTTCTGGACCATTTCCTGCTGACAATCCTGGCCCTTTCAGTGGTCATCAGCATCAAAATCGTTGGGATCGTCCTGGTGTCCGCGTTGCTGGTCATCCCCGGCGCCGCCGCGCTGCAGCTTACGAACCACTATCCCCTGATGATCGCGGCATCCATTGCCGTCGCGCTGACAGCCACCATCGGCGGGCTGTTTATTTCTTATTATGCTGATATCGCTTCCGGGGCAACCATCGTCACCCTGGCATCCATCCTTTTTTTTGGGGCATTTTTGATCGGGCGGATTCGAAAATGAGCAGCATGCGACCGGAAAGAGCATACGATGGGACCAGGTTTCAGGGGTCGGGGTTCAGGCGCTTGTTTTCGCAACACTTCCCGACCCCTGAGCCGCAACCCCTGAAATATAAATAAAGTGGGTATGCACTTTACTCAACCGACCACATGGTGTAGTATGCGGTTATGGAGGAGCCAAGACACCCTGT
>JARGFK010000153.1 GCA_029211065.1 Desulfobacterales bacterium | reverse complement strand
ATAAATAATTTCCTCTGTGCTCTCTGTGTGCTCAAGCGATCCCGCTTCTGCGGGAGAGCGGGTGAGAGAACAAGTAACGCTCATTCCCGCAAAACATAGCTTGGACCATCCCGCTATCCACGGGAAGGTTTATGGGATTAATTAAATAGAATTATGCTGAAACGGTGCTTTCTCAGATTATTTGAATTTGTTTAAATTTGATGGTAAGTTGGATCAACCCGCCTTTCGATGCCAAATAAATAATGGAGGTATATCAATGGATAAGATCAACATGGGATCAACGATTCCCGCGTACCCCATGCCGGTTTCCCTTGTGGGAGCACACGTGGATGGGAGGCCGAACTTCTTGGCCGTTGCCTGGTTTACCATGGTCAGCTATAAACCGCCGCGGATTGCCGTTGCTCTCGGAAAAGGCCATTACACCAATCCGGGGATTAAAGCGAATAAAACATTCAGCGTTTGTCTGCCTCATGAGGATATGGCGGAGGTAACGGATTATTGCGGAATCGTGTCGGGAAATAAAACCGATAAATCGGATATATTCGATCTTTTTTACGGGGAGTTGAAAACCGCCCCCATGATCAGGGCCTGTCCCCTGAATGTGGAATGTAAGCTGGTGGATATTGTAGAGAGTGGTTTAAATGAGATCTTTATCGGTGAAATCGTGGGAACTTATACGGAAGAGAGATTTATGACCGACGGCAAACCGGATTTTAAAAAAATGAAGCCCCTGATACTTTCGCAACCGGACACTTCCTATTGGCGCCTTGGGGAACCGGTGGCCGGGGCATGGAGCGTTGGTAAAAAATTCAAAGCCAAACGCAAATAGCACCGTCAGCAAGATGAAAACGAGGCACCTCCATGAACGATGATTTCCTGTATCGGGATGTTCCCGCACTTGGGCGTCGAGTGTTCCGGCTTGGTTTAGCCGCCAACTATGGTGTGGAGGGAGAGGATTTAGAGTGGGCCCTGGAACAGGGCGTAAACTATGTCTTCTGGACCCCAAACGCGCGGCGGGTAACAGCGTCGCTCAAAGCAGCCATAAAGCGTGACCGGGAATCTCTCATCCTGGCCTGCGGTCCCACCACCGCATATTTTGGCAGGGGCATCCGGCGCGCCTGTGAACGCTTGCTTAAGAAGCTCGAGACGGATTATCTCGATGTGTTTCAGCTTTTCTGGCTGGGTCGTACGAGCGCCTGGACGCCGTCCACGATTGATGCACTGGTATCCCTGCGGGAGTCAGGCATGGTCCGGTCCATCGGGGTGAGCATCCACGACCGTAAACGGGCGGGCAGGCTGGCCGAAGATTCTCCCCTGAACATGCTGATGATCCGCTACAATGCCGCGCATACAGGTGCCGAAAAAGACATCTTCCCTTACCTCGCCAAACGCAAACCGGCCATTGTCGCCTATACGGCCACGCGCTGGCGCGGCCTTCTGAAGCGCCCGAAAAGTTGGAACGGTCCTGTCATGACCGCATCGGACTGCTATCGCTTCTGCCTGTCCAATCCCCATGTCGATCTGGTGCTAACCGGCCCCAAAAATCGCCGGGAGCTCCAGGAGAATTTACGTGATCTGCGGGAAAAAGGTCCCCTGTCAGATGAAGAAAACCGTTGGATCAGAGACTTCGGGCAGATGGTTCACAGGGGCAGTTCTCGCTTTACATTCAGGTTTTAGGGTAACCGGAAAGGTCAACATAGTATACGCATATTGGAATGTCACCCCAGTTTTGGTTGAATTTCCAAACCCGTTACGATCTTGATACCACTTCTAATCCATGGTTACATGTCCATTCATTTCTGATAGATTAATCTCCGTTTCGCCGGTTTTATCAAATTTTAAGGCGCGATTTTGAAAATCCCGGGCGTCAATTTTTTCCTTGATCCACTTGCGCCAGTTTTCCTTTTCAGACGAGATAATCTTATCGAAATCCTTGGATGGATCAAAACGCAATAAGGCATCATCCTTTATCCAGACGCAATAATTACTCTTTTTCATCCCTTTTTCAGAAACAGAAAAAAAATATCGAAAGGTTGTGCTTCCGGGTTTTAATCCTTCTTCAATCTCATAATTTTTATATGACCATTTTTTCTGCATTTTTCCTCCGTTTAATGTCAGTTTAATTGATAAGACAGGTTGTCAGACTGATTTGAATTTCTATATTGCAACTATAAGCATTAAATCAATTTATCAAAAGGTGCATGTAAATCCGACATATGTATTTTTTTCAGCACTCCAATAACAATTGTGCAGCACTTTAGCTTGAAAATATTCCGGTATGCTCTAAATGCGCTTGATCCCGCCATTATTCGACTTATAATTAAACAATGGACGCACTCGGTATCTGAATTTACCCTAATGTTGCATAAAATGCATGGCAGGAATATTTTGATATGAAAATGCCCCTAAAAATAACCCGAAGAGACTTTATGGCGGCGACCGGCGGAACCATTGTATCCATCGGACTGCCGGGTGTTTTTCTTAAATTGACGGATTCCGACAATCGAGCGATGGCTGCAGAGCTAAGATCGGATGGACGACTGCGTATCCCCCCCGGTCAGCATGCCGTAAAAGCATTGCCGGATATGGGAGGATTGCAGAATGACGGCAACGTGTCCGCATGGAATTTGAAAATCGATGGCGAAGTGGAAAATCCGTTGACTTTGAAAATTTCGGATCTGATGGATTTCCAACAGATCGCCCAAACGTGTGACGTGCATTGTGTAACGGGCTGGACCCTGCTCGATTCCCGCTGGCAGGGTGTCTCTATGAAAGCGATTATGGAGTTGGTTAAGGTAAAAGACGGCGCACGTTTTGTCATCTTCGAGGCGCCCGGCGGCTATTCAAGCAGCATCCCCATCAGTGAAGCCGGAAAGGACAATGTGTTGCTGGCCCATAGTTTGTTCGACAAAAAACTTCCCCGGGCGCACGGGGCTCCCCTGCGCGCGTTAATACCGGATCGATATTTCTACAAAAGCGTTAAATGGGTCCAGCGAATTAAATTTACCGCTACTGATGAACCCGGGTATTATGAAAGCAGCGGGTACAGCAACAATGCTGATCCCTGGAAAGAAGAACGTTTTGATAACAATTGATCCATCCGCTTTATTTCTTTACGGTCGCTCCTATTGGCCGCCTACGCCAGATTCGTCATAGATTTTACGACTAACTGATATCTCTATTGCCTTATAAGATATTCCGGGACGGACGGCCCCCACTCTGAACTATCCTCAAAAATCAACATCTTGTGGATTTTGCATGTTTATGATATTGAACACTTGGATTTTCAATCTTCATCTGATTTCAACTTCACCTGACCCAGCACTATGGCAAGGAATCCTCATAACAATTAACCTATTATCATTCTGTAAAATCTCCAGCAAATAAACCAATAACCCCAAGATTGAGGAGTACACAATGAAAAGGTTAATAGTTTGCTTTATTATTCTGGCCTTCCTGGTAGGATCGTCTTTATATGCACAAATGAGAGGAGGTATGATGGGTGGAGGCCGGCCATTCAGCTCCCAACAATACAGTCCTACCCAAGACAAATGGTTTCTGGAGCAACTATATCTTGTAAGAGGCGGACAACTTTATGACGATTGGTGGAGGACAACAGTTGATACAACTAAACCTGATAATGATCATCCGCTGTGGAAAACGCAGACCACCAATAAACGTAAAGGATATGACACCTATCGTTGCAAGGAATGCCATGGATGGGACTATCGTGGTAAAGACGGTGCCTATGGTAAGGGCTCGCATTATACTGGCTTCGTAGGCGTCTTTCAGGCAGGGAAAAACTTATCTATAAAGGAATTGGAAGAGTCGCTGAAAGGATCGACAAATAAAGAACACGACTTTTTAAAAAATATCAGTGAAGATGATATGTTCGATCTGGCGCTGTTTATGCGGAAAGGTCTGATTGACACCAGAGAGTTTGTAGACAATGAAGGGATACCTTTGGGTGGAAATATCAGAACCGGAGACTATCTTTTCCAAAGAAACTGTACGCATATGTGTCATGGGAGGTGGGGAACAGCAATAAATTTTGGGGACGCTGAAAACCCTGAGTTCGTCGGAACTATAGCACACGACAATCCTTGGGAATTTATTCATAAAGTTAGGGCCGGACAGCCGGGAACGCGGATGCCTTCAGCTATTCTAAATGAATGGGGCGAAAGGGATATTCTCAACTTATTATCATTTGCCCGCACCCTGCCTAAAGAGAGTTCGGAAATTTATTGGGGAAGAGGTTGGGGTAGAAGAGGTATGATGGGCATGCATCAAAGAGATTATGCCCCTGGCAGAGGCAGAGGTTTTGGCCCAAGTTTAGAGTGATCTGTCTTATTTTAACCTTCCATGTGGCGATATTTTGGAGACTAGCTGATTGATGCTTGAATTTTTAGGAAAAACTGCACTATTCTAATCCTTGGCAAGGATGTTCCACTTTTGAATTACCATGATTACTGAAGACTATCTCTGATATGATCATAATCTGTCGGGATAAATTGGTTATTAATGACAATCCTTACGATGGTGGCTTATGGTTTCTTTTAGAACAGCTCTGACTATATGTGCCCACCTTTGACTTTATTCACAAATCAAGCCTGTAATTATGAGCAAAATGGGTGTGTTGCTTGCCTTGATTTGATCTGAAACCGAACCTACCAAAACCGCGCTTTTTCAACACGCCCGAAACTCAATGATACAGCGAGTATGGTTGAGTGTGGTGTGGATTACGCTTAATTCAAGAATGTGCAAGCCGGCAATTAAACCGTCCGGCGCTGCCGACAGGAGAGCTCACAGCGGAAAAAGTTGGGAGTGAACGCTGCAAAGGTCGATACAGCCGAGAAATTTAACCGACAGCTGGAGGCGGCAATCCACACACCCGGACCCCATCTGATCGAGGTCACTCTTTAACCCGTATATTTCATGAAAATTTTTTAGCACAGTGTAAAAAATATCATGATACTATGCGGAACAGAACCTTCAATGTGCAAGGGATCGGCCGGGGCTTTGGGAAAGGGGGCAAAACAGCCGCATCGTTCCACTTTCCACCCTATTGCAGACGAAACGTGGTGACGCAGGTCATGTCGCCGTCGCGGGTCCCAATCATGCCCCTGGCAGTAAGATTGTTCCGCTGTACCGTAAGATCGATCTTGCGGTTCCTGGGAAGCCACAGCTCAAAAAAGCCGTTTTGCAGGGTTGCGACGGTTCCATCGAATAAGACGTGTCCTTCCTGATCGACCGCTTTTACCTCAAACTTTTGATTCACCAGTTCCCCCTGACAGGAGGAAAAGTAATGAATCACTCAGGCATGCGTCTTTCTGATATAGGGTGCGACTGCCACCAACATCTTATCTGCAGGCATCGGGACTGTTTTGACCTGACCGTTGGGGAATTTAAAAATGATCTTCCAATCGTCAACGCTGATCGTAATATTCCTGTTCGTCCATCGCCATTTATTGGCGATGGCCACGGCCTGAACGGCATCCACATTCTCCAGTTCAGCCATGAGTGATTTCTGGTCGGCCTGAAGGGCGCAGGGTGAAAAGAGTAATATAGTCCAAAATGCGAATATGGCGAATGAAGTTGCAGTTTTCATATGTTTGCCTCCATAGAAATTATAATTATCGTTTACTCTTGGCGAAATTATATATTCCGGCTGGTCCGCCCGATATCGTATGACATCAAGACAGTCTGTTGGTCGGATCTCCCGCTTCGACCATTTGGGCTAAAATCATCCGTTCACGGGGGAGTGGCAGCCGGCCGGTTAAATGCGAGCAGCAGACCTTTTCTCCGGAAGCATTGAAAAAAAATGCCTCAGCTTCAGCTTTACCGGATTCCTCAATCTTAGTGATCGTTATCGTGCAGGTGATTGTGTCATCAAAGTAAACAGGCTTAATGAACTTGAATTTCATTCCGGTGGCTAACCACCCTACCTGTCCGCCAAATTCGCATATCATGGAACCGACCAATAATCCGTGACAAATCAGACGATCAAATCCTTTCGCCTTTGCCCATCTGAGATCATAGTGCACCGGATTATAGTCCCGGGTGATGTCTCCGAAGTGTTCGGTTTCCTCTTTTTTGAAGGTTCGTGAATAAGTGAACGCGTCACCTGTTTTAAGGCCGTCGATTGCCTGTTGACGTACGGGATTAGTCATAAACTGTATTCCTAATGGGGCAAATAATGCATTTAAAAAATAGCCCGGCAGCAGTTTTCAGAAATTGTGGTGAATCGAGTGGTTCAGGAATATATCCGATATTCCAAAAAGGATCAATAAATGGTATAAAAAATTCACTAATGAGTCTTTCTTTTTATCTTTTGAAAGGCCGCTATTCTTTCACAGCGAATCATTATGTAATGTTGGAAAGATAAGCATACAATCATGCCTCATCGCACAATCAAATCCGGCTATGCCAAGTTAGCCGACCGGTTGAATCGCTATCCCCAGGGAGCACCTACATCCGAACTATTATTCAAAATCTTGAAAATGCTTTTTAGTGAGAAAGAGGCCAAGCTGGTTTCGCTCATGCCCATCAAACCTTTCACAACGAAAATGGCCGGCCGCATCTGGAAAATGGACTTGATCAGCACGCAAAAAGTGCTGGATGAACTGGCCGGTCGCGCTATCCTGGTGGACATCGAACAGGATGGGGAGTCCGTTTATGTTTTGCCGCCTCCCATGGCAGGTTTTTTCGAGTTTTCCTTAATGCGAGTGCGGGAGGACATTGATCAGAAGGTATTGAGTGAACTCTTTTATGAATACCTGAATATTGAAGAAGATTTCATCAGGGAGCTGTTCACCAAGGGGCAAACGCAGTTAGGGCGTACCTTTGTCCATGAACCTGTCTTGTCCAAAGAAAATGCACTTCATGTTCTGGATTATGAGCGGGCGACCGAAGTCATTAAACGGGCTACGCATCGGGGTGTCGGGATCTGTTACTGCCGTCACAAGATGCATCATTTGGGCAGAGCCTGTAAAGCACCGCAGGAAATATGCATGACATTTAACAACACAGCCGGGTCGCTTATTAAGCACGGCTACGCCCGTTCGATAGAAAAGAAAGAATGCCTTGACTTATTGCAGATCGCCTATGAGCACAACCTGGTCCAGTTCGGTGAAAATGTAAGAGAGAAAGTAAATTTCATTTGCAACTGCTGTGGATGTTGCTGCGAGGCGATGATTACCGCCCGGCGTTTTGCAATTCTTAACCCTGTCCATACAACCAACTTTATCCCGGTTGTGACCGAATCTGTTTGCAACGGATGTGGCAAGTGCGTGACTGCCTGCCCGGTAGAAGCAATGACATTGGTTTCAGCGAACAACCCCGTCAAACCCAAAATGAAAGTGGCGAAGTTGTCTGAAGATATCTGCCTGGGATGTGGTGTTTGCGTTAGAACCTGCCCAAAGGGGAGTATTCACTTAGAATCCCGATTGAGCAGGGTTATTACCCCTCTGAATGGAACACACCGGGCGGTGTTGATGGCCATTGAACGGGGTAAATTGCAGAACCTGATTTTTGACAATCAGGTCTTATGGAGTCATCGAGCCATGGCAGGCGTTTTGGGCGTCATTCTGAAACTTCCGCCGGTCAAACAGGCTCTTGCAAGTCAGCAGGTGAGATCACGATATTTGGAAACGCTGATTCATCGCATAGATAATTAGAGTGACCTAAACCTAAAGAAATCAACTGTTCCGGTTTTGCCCCCCTGAAAATCTCACGAGAGAAAATAGGTGTGGGTCGGGCAAAGTACATGGGGATCGACGAAAAGTGGTTCGTACAGAAAAACATTATATACCCGGACATGTCTGTCATATAACCCACCGATGCCATAAGAGAAAATTTCTTCTAAAAATTACAAGAGATTAAGGAGCCTCTTGCCCTGGCTGTTGTCACGCGCGTGAAATAGCATTCTATCTAGGCTCTCTTCAGAAACTCTTGCCCCTAAGTTGGAATTCGCTACCGATAGTTCGTACATTACCCAATGTGTCTGTGCGGGTAACATATCCTTCGCAAGGATTCCACTAAGTATAGAGCGAGCCTGATCATACAAGCCGAGCCTATTCAGTGCCTCCCCCTTGTAGTAAAGGGCAGATCCCAAAGATGGTACTATTTGGATGGCTTGGTTTGCCATATCCAGCGCTTTGCTGGGG
>JARGFK010000152.1 GCA_029211065.1 Desulfobacterales bacterium | reverse complement strand
GAAGATTGTTAAGGTTCACCAGAAAGTACGGGTAACAGTTTTGGCTGTGGACCTGAAACGGAACAGGATATCGTTATCCATGAAAAATGTTTCCGAAAATCAGATTCGGCCGCAACCTCGCCGTTCGGGCCAACTTAACAAGCGCAACACAAAACAACAAAAGAAAGTCCCATTTCATAATCCATTTTCTGATTTTTTAGACAAAACCTCAAAAAATTAATCTTAAAACCCAAATACGTTCTGCCCCAAAAGGGAGCTGAAAATGAGAGCCGTCGTACAACGCGTCAGTGAAAGCAGTGTCATCATAGAAAATAAAGTGATTGCAAAAATGGGCCACGGCCTCCTGGTTTTACTCGGGGTTGCAAAAGGAGATGAAACCGCCGACGTTGATTATCTTGCCGATAAGATCACCAACTTAAGAATATTTGAAGACGAATACGGCAAGATGAACCGGTCTCTTATCGAAATCGGCGCCGAACTGCTGGTGGTCTCTCAATTTACCTTACTGGGGGATTGCCGCAGAGGAAGACGGCCATCGTTTATAGATGCCGCCGACCCTGAAGTTGCAGATAAATTATATGAATATTTTGCCGATAAGGTTCGACAGAAAGGTATAGCTGTTCAAACCGGCCGCTTTCGCGCGATGATGGAAGTCTCACTGGTTAATAGCGGACCGGTCACGCTCGTTCTCGACAGTAAGGGCTGATGCCGGTTGCCGGAATCAGATTTATTTGACAAACAAATAATTGCAACTATGGGTCAATGACGCCTTCAGCAGAGACGAGCTCCCCCACAAAACTTCCCACCACAACTTTGCTTTTGATCTTTAGGGGAATACGACGCCGGTCGGCTGAAACCCACAGCTGAATTTTGGCGTCCTCGCTTTTTTCAAACACACCACCGATATGTTTCAGTTCGGGTTCCAGCAGGTAGGCGTCGTGAGTTCCACTGGCCAGCGAAATTTTTTCCTTTTTTACGATCTTGGCCTTGCCGATGATACACTTCTTTCCGTCGGTCACCGGGCTCGTCAGCATTTCGTCTACCTTCAGGTCCTGCAACCGCGAGAAAAAAAACACGGACAACGGGTCAAATGAGCTCGGCATGATTGCAATGGTTTTCTCTATTTTATTAAAATTGGTATACTGGGCGGTATGATTTTCCCAATTAAAATTTACCATGACATCTCGCTTGGTATTACCTTCGTGTTGTTCTTTTTTATATAAAAGGGAGCGGGTCATGTTTACATCGACATAAGCATCAATACGGTCGCGGACCTTGTAAAAAACATCCACAAAAGGATTTGTTTTGGCGGTCAGGACAAAATGATAGGCTTGAATGCCGTCGATCGTTTTTGTCGGCATTACTTCCAAAACAGCCTCTCCGGCCGGGATAAAACTCCAACTGAGTTGAAACGTCAGCTTTTCACCCGGCGCAAAAGGGATTTTATAAGATGACGCCTCTATTTCATTTCGACAAAAGAAAATCAAAAGAAATACTGCTGAAATGATGCGAATCCAATCACATCTGTTTATTGAAGCTGTCGACTTTCTCATAAGGGGAATTTGCGTATTTTTATTTTGAACAATAATGATATTTGCGGTAACTGTCAAATGATAAAGAAACAATCTCTTGCCCGCCGTTTCGGAGGATGCTACATTTAGCCATGCTCAGCAGAATCTTGTTAAAAAAAATGTGTGTTCTCTTGCTGGGACTAACCGGCTTGTTTTTCTATCTGGGCCAGTTCAGCGGCCTGCCACTTCTTTACGCATACCCATTAGAGGATATCCAACATCTGCTCGGGAAAGAGGATGCGGTTATCATCGCTTCACCCCAGGGCAAAACAATTTTTGAAAAAAATCCTGACAAAAATTTGATTCCGGCCTCAACCTTGAAAATTTTCACTTCGCTGGTAGCCCTCCATTATCTGGGAGCTGATTACAGATTTCAAACCGAATTCTATCTGGGTCCGGACAATAATTTAAAAATAAAGGGGTATGGCGACCCGCTGTTGGTTTCAGAAACACTTCAGGACATCGCCCAAAAGCTTTCCCCGCGTGTCATCAGATATAATGATTTAGCGTTAGACGATGCTTTCTTTTTAAACCCGATCCATATACCCGGGACCACACCGACGTATCAACCCTACGATGCGCCCAATGGCGCCTTGTGCGTTAATTTTAATACCGTCAATTTTAAACGGTGCAATGATACGTATGTCAGCGCCGAAGACCAGACCCCGCTGTTGCCTTTCGTTGCAGAAAGAATTAAGGCATCTTCCCTGAATCACGGGAGGATCATCCTGACCAGCCGCAACAATGAAAGCACGTTGTACGCCGGACATCTGTTTAAGTATTTCCTGAATGGCGCCGGAATAGAATCAAGCGGCGGTGTAAAGATCGGTCGCGTCCAAAAACAGCAGGACAGGTTGCTGCTGACATATGTGTCGCCTTTTTCTTTGCGGCAGATTATCACCAAACTTTTGGAATTTTCAAACAACTTTATCGCCAACCAGCTCCTGCTGGCGGCCGGCGCCAAGCACTATGGCCCCCCCGGAACTTTGGATAAAGGCATCCAGGCGGCCTTGGCATATGCCGACCGGAACCTGGGCATACATGACCTGTCATTAATCGAGGGCTCGGGGATTTCAAGAGAAAATAGGATATCCGCCAGAAATATGATAAAAATTCTGAATGAATTTAGACCCTATCATGAACTGCTGCGGCAGCAGGATAGAGAGTTTTACAAAACCGGCAATTTAACCGGAATAAAGACCCGGGCGGGTTATCTGCTAAACGAGAAAGGCGAACGCTATCAATTTGTCATTATGATAAATACCCCCGGGACATCGATCCAGACTGTTATGAAACAGGTTCGTCGCTTTGTTAAATCCCTGAACAACTGAAAATCAGCACTGAATTTTGACTGAACCCGAGGCCCGCTTCAATTTTTACACAGGATTCTGGCGGGTTGGGTCTTTCCGGCAGGTACCGCTTCTAGAAGTCGGCATTTACTCGCTGGTAATGTGGGCATAGGCACTGTGATTATGAATCGATTCAAAATTCTCCGCGCTCACAGAAAACCAGGTAATATTGCTGTCTTCCTTTAATTTTTTGGCGATATCCCTGACGATGTCTTCGACAAATTTTGGGTTTAAAAATCCCCTCTCGGTCACGCACTTTTCATCGACCCGTTTTAGAACCGAGTAGACTTCGCAAGAGGCGCAGGCCTCCACAAGTTCGATCATGTCTTCCATCCATATGAACTTTTTAAAACGCGTGCTGAGCCGAACCTCTCCCCTCTGGTTATGGGCGCCGATCTCGCTGATCTCTTTTGAGCAGGGGCAAACCGATGAAATCGGTACGATCACTTCCGAAACCAGGTCGACCTTCCCTTCCGGGTCACTTGATCCGACAATTCTGCAGGTGTAATCCAAAAGACCGGGAGAGCCACTGACTGGTGCTTTTTTTTCAATAAAATAAGGGAAGGCAACTTCTATCACCGCAGATGCGGCATTTAAATGCTGTTTCATTTTTTCAAGAACAACCGAAATTCTTTTTAATGAGACTTCCGGTCGAAACAAATGCAACAACTCCACAAAGCGACTCATATGGGTCCCCTTGTATTTATGCGGCAGATCGACGTACATGTTTATGGATGCGACGGTATGCTGGTAACCGTTGCGGCGATCTAACACCGTAATGGGGTAGCGGAGATTTTTTATACCGACCTTGTCGATGGGGATATTGCGATAATCCCGCTGGTTTTGGATATCCTTCATGGTTTGTTTCAACAGATCCTGATGTGTGCTGATTTAAAGTTACATTTCTATTTCAAAAGGTAGTCGTTTTTAACCCGGCTCATGGACCTGAATATATTTCCTTTTATTTTTTTATTTTTCCTGTAAAGCGAATTTAAAAATGTCTTGATTTCCTGCCGTTTAGAAATTTTTGCGGTGGGACATGGATTGATAAATTCCGGAAATTTATACTCAGCTGCAAATCGACGGATCGTCTCTTCATCGACAAACGCCAGCGGTCGGATGACCCGTAACGCGCCATTGAAAAAAGGTTGGGAAGGAACCATGGTGCTGATTTCGCCGGCATAGAAAATATTTAAAAACAACGTTTCGATGATATCATCTTTGTTATGGCCCAGTGCCAGCTTATTGCAGCCAAGTTCGGCCGAAATATCAAACAGTCGTTTCCGGCGAAGCTTTGAACAAAGGAAGCAAGGATTTTCACGGTTTTGGGGGCTATGACCCATAATGCCGCAATCCGTATATTCCACCTGCAGATAGTCTTTTTTTTCACCACAGTATTTTTCGAGAGATGCGCCTAAACTTCCCGGGAACCCGGGATCGACATAGATCCCAAACAGTTCATATTTAACCGGCACATAGGACTGGCGATCCCTTAATATCCTCATAAGCGATAGACTGTCTTTCCCCCCGGAAATACCCACCGCAATCCGGTCGCCGTCGGAAATCATATGATAATGATGCAGCGCTTTTCCAACAGCCCTGTTCAGCACCTTATATGTATCGCTTTTTTGTGGCAAAGAAGCCATCTGGAAATCAGCCGTACAAAACTACTCTTGCAGCAATGTAACCTTTCCTGCTGCTATTTCCCGCAGGGCAACAACAATATCTTCATTTTTGGGAGAACTTACCAAATATTCCGATCCTTCCCGGATTTGTCTGACCCGCTTTGAAGCCAGGTTGACCAATAAAAACCGGTTCGGAACCTTCTTAATGCAATCCTCAACAGTAATTCGCGCCACTGATAACCTCCAATATATGATAGTTAATTAAATGTTCATTCGTTTATAGTATTTCAATCAATTCATAACGCCTTTGCCCGCCCGGTGCCTGAAGCACAATTTCATCACCTGGTTTTTTCCCGATAATCAACTTTCCAAGCGGCGATGAAACCGAAATCCGACCTGATTTTATATTTGATTCATCCGGACCCACCAGCTGATATTCAACATTTTCACCGGTTTCCGTATTTTCCAATACCACCATACAGCCAAAAAAGGCTCGATCTTTGGAAATTTTGTCCGGGTCGATGATATCGGCATTGGAGAGTTTATACCCCAATTCGCTGAGTCTTGCGTCAATATAAGCCTGGCGCTCTTTAGCTGCCGAAAATTCCGCATTTTCGGAAAGGTCTCCATGCGAACGGGCTTCTTCAATCGCCCGAATATTTTTAGGCCGCTCTAGGGCCTTTAAATGCTCCAGTTCCTGTTTCAGGGTTTCATAACCTTGCTTTGTTATGGGCACACGTTCCAACGTAACACTCCTGTTTAAACTTACAGATAATCACTGGCCAGTATCTCGGCAATTTGAACTGCGTTGGTTGCAGCCCCTTTTCTGATGTTATCGGCCACAACCCACATATTAATACCGTTGGGAATCGATTCATCTCTTCGAATTCGACCCACCATTGTCAGGTCCTGCCCGGCCGCATCAATCGGCATCGGATACAGCTTCTTGGCAGGGTCGTCCATGACCTTTACCCCCGGCGCTTTTTCAAGGAGTTTTTTTACAGCTTCAATCGTCAGCGGTTTTTCAGTCTCCACATTAACGGATTCTGAATGGCCGAAAAAGACGGGAACCCTTACGGTTGTGGCCGTAACATTAATGGATTCATCACCCATGATTTTCCGGGTCTCATGTACCATTTTCATTTCTTCTTTGGTGTAGCCATTTTCAAGAAACACGTCGATATGCGGCAGACAATTAAACGCAATCCGATGCGGATAAACTTCCTTTTTATACTCCAGAAAATTAATCATTGCGCGCGTTTGATCGAGAAGTTCGTCGATCGCTTTCTTGCCGGTACCCGATACGGCTTGATATGTTGAGACAACGATTCTTTTAATTTTGTATTTTTCATGGATGGGGTAAAGGGCAACCACCATTTGGATGGTCGAACAATTCGGATTTGCAATAATTCCTTTTGTTGTGTATTGCGCCACAGCCGATGGGTTGACCTCCGGTACCACCAGCGGAACATCCGGATCCATTCGCCAGGCACTTGAATTGTCAATCACGACGCAACCGGCTTTTGCGGCAAAAGGCGCAAAATGCAAACTGGTTCCTCCTCCTGCCGAAAAAAGGGCGATATCAACCCCCTTGAAAGCATCCTTCGTTAACTCCTGGACATCAACCAGATCGCCTTTGAAACGAAGCTTGCGACCGACCGAACGCTGAGAAGCAAGAAACTTGATGGACTTGACCGGAAAGTTTCGATCTTCCAGACAGGTTATCATTTGATTGCCGACCGCACCGGTAGCCCCTACCACAGCAATATTAAGCCTTTTTTTTGCCATAACGGCTCCCTCCCTTTATAAGAAACAACGACGCAAGTGATGAGCGGGCCATCACTAATGACCAGCCCCTCATCCTTTTATTAAAAGTGCCCTGATTATCTGAGTTAATAAAAATCCTTTTGGCCCATTCATGCCAATTCATACAACGCGTACCTGTTGAAGTAGTAACTGCAGGGTCTCTAATGCTTTCTATCATGATTTGATGGGATTCGTTGGTTGTTCTTCCGCCCTCAGACTTGCCGTCTTTCCTTGTTTCAACTTTTTATAATGCCTGAATGTGTTAAACGGGCCGGAACCAACATAGGAAACCCCAAAAAGAAATAGAGCAATCGATGGCTGGGCAGCGATAAAAATGAATATCAGCATACATGCAACCAAAACATTAAATTTCATTGTACGGAAAAACTCGGGTTTTTTAAAACTGTTGTATTTAATCGTGCTTACCATTAAGAACGAAAGCGCATACAGCATGACAAGGATCAAAATCGGGCTCGATTGAGGGCTTAAACTAAATTTATGATAGAATAGAACGGTTACTGCACTCATCCCTGCCGCTGCCGGAATCGGCAAGCCCACAAAATAATCACTGCTGACTGAACTGACCTGGGTGTTAAAACGTGCCAGCCGGAGAGCGCCGCAGGCCATAAACAGGAAAGCGGCCAGCCAGCCGATTCTTCCAAGTGGTTTCAGCGCCCACAAATAAATCATCAACCCTGGCGCAAATCCGAAAGAAACAAGATCGGCGAGAGAATCATACTCGACGCCGAACTTGCTGGTCGTCCGGGTTGCCCGGGCGATCTTGCCGTCCAAATTATCAAAAACACCGGCGATGATTATCGCAACAGCTGCCGTAATAAACTTTCCATCAATTGCGGCAATCACCGCGTAAAAACCACAGAATAAATTCATGGATGTAAACAGATTCGGCAATAGAAATATACCGCGTCGCAGCCTGCTGTTTTTATTCAAATTGCTTTTTTTTCTCACTTCAACACCCCCAAAATGGATGTGCCCGCTTGAACCTTATCACCGGCTGAAACCGTCGGTTCAACATTTTGCGGCAGGTAAACGTCTACCCGGGAGCCAAAACATATCATGCCAAAACGCTCTCCCCGATTCACCAGGTCCCCCACCTGCAATTTGCAGATGATCCGCCGGGCAATCAGACCCGCTATCTGTACCATGCTCATCTGAACACCGTCTTCGGTTTTTAGAAAGACTGCATTATGCTCATTCTGCTCAGAGGCTTTATCCAGATTGGCTGAAAAAAACTTGCCGGGGTGGTAAACGATATTCGTCACTTCTCCTTTACAGGGTATGCGATTGACATGAACATTAAACACCGACATGAAAATACTAATTTTAAGACACGGACCATCAAAAAAGCGCTCATTTACCGTTTTTAGTACTGATAAAACCCGACCGTCAGCCGGCGAAACGACGGCGCCCTCTTTTCGGGGTGTCACCCGATCCGGATCCCTGAAAAAATAGCAGATAAACAAGGTAACCCCAAGGCTGACGAGGGTTATGGTCGTCAGACCCAAAAGGGCCAATATAGCGGTCACAAAAGCCGCCGCAAATATAATCGGATACCCCGGCCTTGCGATTGGAAATGCGACCGGTTTTGGGGAATCCGTCCTGGAAAAGTTATCCATAAAAGCACTTTATCGATTTTATATTCATATTTTCCCAAGGGGAATAAATACTAAAAGTGTACTATTTATAAGAAATCAAAAAAAATGTCAATTAGGCATTTACCAAAGCAGGAATTCTCGGTGAGGGATTCAGCGGGATTTGATAACGGAAACGAAAGAACAAAAGGGTCGGGTAGACGGA
>JARGFK010000151.1 GCA_029211065.1 Desulfobacterales bacterium | reverse complement strand
TGTCCGTCTACCCGACCCTTTTGTTCTTTCGTTTCCGTTATCAAATCCCGCTGAATCCCTCACCGAGAATTCCTGGGCACCGGGCTTCCCTCTTGACACCTCTTCCTTCACCTTCTATAGTCCATCGAACAGTTCTTTTGTTTCTCTCCAAAAGTCTCCTAAAGTAGTGAAGCCCATGGACCACAATAAAGAAGCGTTTATCACCGCCTGCCGAATCCTGGAAAATGAAGGTCTGGCCACGGCTTTTTTCAGCCTCAGTTGCCGCATCGATTCCCGTCGCATTCTCATTAATTCAAACCACGGCCATACCCTCTTGACGGAAGAATCTATCCAGCTCCGGTCTTTGGACGACACGCCTGAGTCCGGGGCCGCCCATCATGCCATCTATAATGCCCGGAAAGACGTCAATGCCGTTGTCCATGCCCATCCGCCTTACAGCATTGCGCTGGGCACCGTGATGGATGAATTTCTGCCCATTCACCATTACGGCACCATCTTTCATGGAAATATCCGAGTATTTGAAAGCATCGGACAGATTAATAGTGAAGAGGGGGCGCAGCAACTCGTGGAATGTCTGGGAAACGGCCGTGCCCTTCTGCAGCGAGGACACGGCACCTTGGTGGTGGGAAACAGTTTGGTCGAAGCCGTATTGGCGACCATCTATCTGGAGGAGTCCGCCAGGATATTATACATAGCTCAGAATATGGGGAAACCCCGGCCCCTGCCGAAGAATCTGTCGGAACAGATAGGCTGCCAGGTGTTTAAGGACCGTTCCAACCGGAAAGCCTGGGATTTTTATAAAGCCCGCCTCCAGAAAGTGTGCAGGCATATTGTTTCTGAATAGTCTTTTTATGGCCGTCTTTTCTCATTGTTGTAAACAATAAGGGGCAGGCGGATGAATCCATCCGTTTGCCCCTTTTCAATCTGTTATTTATATTTTTCACAAAAAAAAATTAAAATGGCTTTTTCACATTGCCCAGCAGATTCGATCCCAACTTCAGTCGATCGGTGAGCTGAGAACCGATGCTATTAAAGCCGTTTTGATCGGTTTTAAGCTGATCAAGGGGACCACTCGCTTTTGCCAGCACCCCCTGTTTCAACTCTTTTTCAAATTTTTCAGCCTGCTGCTGGATCATTCGCCCGGCCGCGGATTTTAAGGCCTGGTCCAGGTCGGTGGACAGTCGAACGGTATAGTCATTTATCGGACCACTGACATCCACCTTGACGTTAAAACCCGAAAGCTGGGTCAGGGAAGACCCGATGGCACCAAAAACGGGGCCTTTGCCGGCGCCCTCAGCGACCCCGAGACTGGCCGATTTCAACCCGGCCGTCAAGTTGCCGGTCAGGCTGCCACCCTCCAGTTTTGCCTGGAAGTCAACATCCGCCAGCCCTTCTTTAATCATCACCGGCAGATCAGCTGATTGGGACAAAGAAGCATTTTGCACTTTATATTCCTTTATCTGCAGGGCGATCCGGTCCATGGGGGTTTGCGGATCGATCCGGTTGATGCTTCCTTCCAGTTTAATCGTCTGAATCTGCTTTAGTTTCTCGCCGGAAAAAACAAAGGTCAGGGGGCGGCCGAGAATATCCTGGTCCGGTGTAATATTTTCAATTTTGCCGGAAAGTTCGCCGGCCTCAATTACAAATGAAGCCCGGGCTCGCCGGATCAAGAAATCCGGCAGAGGCGTCTTTTCATTGAATCGGACATAGGTTCCGGCACCCCGCTGCGGTCGGGTCTCTTTTTCTTTTTCACTTTTCGGTTCGGGACGTTCCAGAAGGAACTTAAACCGTTCATACCATTCCGCTGCTTTTTGCATCCCGCCGCAGAGCTTCTGACCCAACACCAGCTTTCCCAGGTTGTCGAGCCCCTGGGGCGATATGGCATATTTTTGTTTAAGACGTTCGACGTCCTTCAGGGGGGCTGCGGCAATCTGTTGAAGCTGATTGCCAAAACCCGCTTTTATCTGATCGAACTGCTTTTGCGCGTTTTCCAAGCTGTCAAGGTCCGCCTGGATCTCCTTTTGAAGGGAAGACAGGTTCCCCACCGAGCCTAGAAAACCAGCTCCAAAGCCGCCGGGACCGGATTTAAGTTTTTCAATACGGTTGCGGTAGTCGTCAAATTTATCTTTTCCGGGAAGTTCCTGGAGCCGTTTTTGCCAGTTGCTGTTTTCGCCCTGCAGTTCATTTTGTAGTTTTTGAATCATCTCCAGAGACTCCAGTTTTTCCTCTGAAAGGATCTTCTGGATATCAAAGGTATCGAAGGCGGGCAGGCCGGCGCTGTCGCAAAAACCGTTGGACGGTTTTTTAGATGTCCGTTGGGATTCTTTTATTTTGGGTGTTTTAACCGCACCGGAAGTCTTGCGCGGTGTATTCATCTGAATACCCGTCAGAGACATCTCATCGACGATGATCTTGCGCCGTAAAAGCTGCAAAGGGTCCAGCAAAAGAGCCGTTCGCGAAATTTCCACAATATTTTCCATGGGCCTATCCGGATTGGTCACGGCAATCCCCTCCAGGGTCAAGCCCAGGGGAAAAAGCTTTAAATCAGCGTCTGTCAGCTCAACCTTTGCACCCACAGCGGTGGTGCCGTATGATTCAATGGTCCGCTTAACAATTCCGTCCACAAAAACCAGCCAGAAAATCGTCAAAATTAGTGAAAGGCCTATAAATACAAAAAGCCCCTGCCAACGAATCCATTTTTTCATGACCGACCTCCACACCCGGATACAGCCTGATAGACGCTGTAGAATTTGCTGGTTTTCAGCAGCTGCATGATCCGGGTTTTTTGGACCCATGCCAGAATATGCTCACGGTATCTTTGGATCATTAGATTCAGGAGCATATACAATGGGACAAATGCAATTACGGAGCAGACCAGGCTCCCCATTACGATGGAGTTGTTGAATTTGGCCAGCCGCAACAGGGTGATATTGTAAAAACCCGTCCACAGGCCATTCAGCGCACCGGCAGTGAGAATGCTTAAACCTGTCCAATGAAAAACCGGATCGAGTAGATAGGCGAGGCCGGTGAAAAAAGTCAGCCCCAGAATAAATGCCGAAAGATTGACCCGCAAAAGCAGCACCAGCAGGAAAATGAAAAAGTTATGAAGGCTGTATAGCGGGGTTAACCCGGCAACCATGGCCAAACAAAACGCCAGGCTGATTTGGCCCGGATCTGTTTCGGAATTAATAACCTTTAATAGTTTGGCGATCATTTTAATCATATGGCTGCAATCTCCTTTGGGTCCTTAAAAGCCTCTTGCGTTAACACCTTTATAGATCCATAAGCCATTAAACTTTAATAATTAAATATTGTTGTGTCAAAGGATTTATACAATCGGGTTTCAGGAGCATTGAAATGGGCGGTTGATTTTTCTGGCATGCGCTGCGCTTGATGCAGGAAAAGATGATGGGCTCAACTTAGGTCTAAAAATCATATTTCCCCTGATCTTTTTGATAAAAAAGGTCAGGGGAAATATGGCATCCGGGGCTGATTAAGTCTCTTCTATCTTGATAGCGTTTGCTTCACATACCTCGACACAGCTTTCACAGCCAAGGCATTCATCGGCATTGACAGGTACGGACTTGCCGTCCTGCATCTCAAAAACCTCTACCGGGCAAACATCCACGCATTCTTCACAGCCTTCACATTTTTCTTCGTCAACAATAGGATTAAACGCCATTTATAAAGCCTCCTTTCTGAGTGAAATTACTTATAGTCACATGCAATCATGGTGAGACCTCTGCAAAACGCCCTCTTTTGCTCAATTTCTGCGTCAGGCTCAAATTTTAATCCTCGAAATACTCAATGTATTCCTGTGGTTAAAATTATCGCCTTCCTTGAACTTGCACAAAACTGAGCATTTTTCAAAGGTCTCATGTTGATCATATTTAGGCTACCGGGCAAAGTCCTTATACCAATTAATCACGGTAGTCAAGCCTTCTTATTATTTTTTCGGTCCCGTCCAGTATAAAGCTTTACCCATTGAATATACTATCAATTTTTAAATGAAAAAGGATCCCGATCCTTTTTCAGCCTTCAGCCTCTTTTGTTATCTCAACCAGCCCGATGAGGGTATACTCCCGCTCCTCCGGCAACCCCCTTTTAGCCCCCTTAAGGGGGTGGTCGACACAGCGGGCAAAAAATACGGACGGGGATTCTCCCGGAATGCGATAAATCGCCAGATCGACCTTCAGGTTTGACGGGTCTGTCACCCCAAAACGGGCAATCAGGTTCGCCGCCATCGCGCCCGCATTTTCAGGGAATGAATCGAGAATCCGGCTCAATTCGTTCTGCCAGTCGGCATATCCTTCCGATAAGCAACTTATAATCGGCAGGGATGCAAGCTTTAAAACGTGTTCAGCCGCCGGCGCCTGTTCCATCAGAAATTCAAGCGCCTCGCGATGGGTCGTTACGAATACGGTTGGTTTTCCCGTGGGGTCGAAGGCGGAATCTTTTAAAAAAAGCTGCGACCACGCCAGGATTCTCGGTGGAATCATATAGCCGGCCGAATCAATCCCTTCCATAGTTTTCGGCCGCAAAGCGTTTTGGACCGGCGCTTCAGGTTCGCCGATGATATTCATGAACAGGTTTCGTTCAGCCTGATTCGTTGCAGCAAATTTCCGGGCGATTTCTTCTGATTCAAGATCATACGACTGTGCGATCTGGAGGAACACCCGGGCATTGAGCAGGGGATCTTGAGGCCCGGGGGCAACAGCGGTGCCCTTGATGTCCGCTTTGATCTGTAAGGTTGCGGTGTCATCAAAGAAAGGAATTGACCCTTTTTGACGTTTTAAGTAATCCAGCACACCGCCCCGGTGAAGTCCGGCCCATTTGCGGTAGTCCTTAACAAGAATATCAATTTTGTTGTCGTCGTCATCAGCAGGTATGGCGATATCGACCAATCCCTTTTGCGACAAAGCCAGCAATTGCAGGGGAACCAGCCGGCGGGTGGGCTGATAGATCCGAACCTGTTGAAAGCAAGTCTTGACAGCCTCGCAAACGTTTTCGGAAATATAGGTAAAAGGTAACAGAATTGCTTGCATAATCAGATCTTACCGTCCCTCAATGCGACCCCCCGCGCCTGCAGATCTTCCCGCAGGCTGTCGGCCAGTGTCCAGTTTTTTTCTTTTCTCGCTTTTTCCCTTTGCTGAATCAAGCGTTTCACCTCCTGATCCAGGGACACGATTGAGAAATCGAATATTTTCAGCACCGCATCCATATTACGGAACGCATCCGTTATTTTAGCTGCGGCAGCGGCGTCCAGCCGATCTTCAACAATCAGAATATTAATCCGTTTGATAATCCTAAACAGGGAAGCCAGCGCCGCCGGCGCATTCAGATCATCATCCATGGCGCCGGCAAACCCCTGTTTGATGTCATAAAGCAGTTGATCGGCTTCGGGATAGGGATGGGTCTGCTTTACAATACCCAGGGCCTGGATGCAGCTATCCAGCCGGCTTAAAGACCGTTTGGCGTAGCGCAGTCGACTGCGTGACAGGGTAATGGGTTTGCGATAATGGCTCGAAAGCAGCCAGTACCTGACTTCCCGGGCTGAAAACCCCAACTTGATCAGGTCTTGCAGGGACAATTCGGACCCGTTGGAACCCATCTCATCATCGGTTTGAACCGGCTCGCAGTGGGCCCAGTAGCGGGCCAGGGGTTTTCCGGTCAGGGCGGCGGCAATGGCATTTTCATTCTCATGGTGCGGGAATACCAGTCCGCGACTGCTGGTATGAATATCGAAGCTTTCGCCAAGGTATTTCATTGAAATGGCAGCGCACTGGATGTGCCAGGAGGGGCGTACGTTCCCCCATTTGGTTTTGGTATAGATACCCCGTTTCAGTTCCGACAGTTTGGAACGCTTCAGCAGGGTGAAATCGCGCGGGTTGTCTTTCTCGTATTCATCCAGATCCACCGTGGCCCCCAGTCTGATCTTGTCGATGTCGATGCCGGACAGACGGCCGTAATCTGCAAAACGGCCGATGTTGAAATACAGAGATTTGAGCTTTTCATAGGCAAACCCCTTGGCTAAAAGTTTTCCGGCCACATCAACCATCTCATCGACATGCTCGCTGGCAGGGGGGTAATCCGCGGCGGGCTTGATATTTAAAAGCGTCAGGTCTTTCATAAACGCGTCGATATGCCCCTTGGTAAACCTGGAAAGATCCATACCGGCTTTTTCAGACCCGAGAATGGTTTTATCATCCAGATCGGTAATGTTCATGACATGTTTGACCGCATAGCCCCGAAACTCAAGATAGCGGCACAGCAGGTCCGCAAAAACCATTCGCCGGCACTCCCCCGGATTCATTCTGGCATAGGCGGTGGGCCCGCAGGAATACATGGAAACTTTGCCTGGAACCATCGGTTCAAAAGGCTCCTTGGATCGACTCATGGTGTTGAAAAGCTTTAAATCGACTTTTTCACGTACGGTAAACAGCGGCGTGCTCAGGTAGCGTTCACCGCTGTCGGGCAGGATCACCACGATCGTGCCTTCCGGCATGGCGGCCGCCTCTTTGATGGCGACGACCATGGCGGCCCCGCTGCTCATTCCCACAAAAAGGCCTTCCTCTCTGGCCAGACGCCGGGTCATTTCAAATGCTTCTTCATCATCAATATTCACCTTTTTATCCAGCCGCGCCTTTTCAAAAATTTCAGGGCAGTAGGCTTCCTTCATGTTTTTAAGCCCCTGGATTTTATGCCCCAGATAGGGTTCGACCCCGACGATCTGAATATCCGGATTAAACTCCTTCAGCCGTCTTTGCATGCCCATGAGCGTTCCGGTGGTTCCCATGGCCGCCACCAGCGTGGTGATCGCCCCGCCGGTCTGCTGCCATACTTCCTGTGCGGTTCCGTCATAATGCGCCCGCCAGTTGGCCGGATTATTGAACTGATCGGTCATAAAATAGGCGTCGGGATTTTCACGCGCCAGGCGGTAAGCCTCTTCGATGGCGCCGTCAGTGCCGAGATGGCCCGGCGTGGGCAGGATATCGGCGCCGCGCGCCTTCAAAATCTTCCGGCGTTCCACACTGACCGCTTCTGACATTGTCAGCAGGAGCTTGTAGCCTTTCACCGCGCAAACAAGCGCCAGTCCGATGCCGGTGTTGCCGCTAGTTGCCTCAATGACGGTCTTGGCGGGTGTCAGCTCCCCGGACGCTTCCCCGGCCTGAATCATAAAAAGCGCCGGCCGGTCCTTGATCGAGCCGCCGGGGTTAAAGTACTCCAGCTTGGCCAGCAGTCGCGCCCGTGGGTTCGGGTTCATTTTTTTAATTTCAACCAGGGGGGTATTGCCGATGGCTTCTAAAATAGAATGATTCATTGTGCAAAAACTTTCAAAATTTCCTGTTGAACGTCATCGACATCCCGGCCGGCGTCGATAATGCGGAAGCGTTCGGGTTCCTTGCGGGCTAGCGTGAGATATCCTGAGCGGACCTTTTCATGGAACGAAAGCGCTTCTTTTTCAAAGCGGCTCTCCCGACCGGTGCGGTTGCCGTTGTTGATCTGGGCCCAGGCGCGCGACAGGCCCGTTTCAGGGGGAAGGTCCAGCAGGAAAGTGATATCCGGCCGAAGACCCGCCAGCAGCAGCTTGTGCAATTGTTCAATCAGCTCGACATCAAGTCCCCGGGCATAGCCCTGATACACCAGCGTGGCATCGAAATAGCGGTCGCACAGGACGGTCTTGCCGGCCGCTAATGACGGCCCCAGCAACTCCTTTACATGCTGAACGCGGTCCGCTGTGTACAGGAGCAGTTCCGCCAGGGGGCTCATGCCTTTACTGGCCGGGTCCAGCAGAATGGCGCGGATTTTTTGACCGATCGGAGTCCCCCCGGGTTCACGGGTGATGACGCACTCATGCCCTTTTTTGCGCAAAAAACCGGCGACATGCTTTACCTGGGTTGTTTTTCCGGAACCTTCGATCCCTTCAAATGTAATAAACATAGCCTTTTCAATACCGTAACGATTTATATTTTATCTCACCGCCCATTCGCTCCGCTCATTCGAGACACAGAGATCACGAAGGAACCTTTCTTTATGCCCATCGGGAGACGGCGATGGGCAAAAAACTGACTTCCATATTATATTTACGAAACAGAGTGCTAAGTACAGTATTTCATAAACTGGGTATGCAGTTAACTCAACCGCCCACTATATGTAGAGGGTTACCTCCAATAATCATTTGGCGCGACACA
>JARGFK010000150.1 GCA_029211065.1 Desulfobacterales bacterium | reverse complement strand
TCAAAGAATTTTCAATCGCCAACAAAAAACCGACCACCAATACGAGGCCAATCAAATCAAAATGACTAAAAATTTTGTTTTTAAAAGAATAAACTTTTTTTATTGTCAGGACAATTAACATGAGTAATGGTATTACTGATAAAAATCCGAAATTGTACACCAAATCCAAATAATAATTATGTGCACTCGGATATAGGGTTCTATCCGGTATTTGTGGATGCCCCAGCAAAAACGTTTTTGAATCATTAAAAATTCCTGCTATATAATATCGCCAGATGTCAGACCGATCTTCCAGGTTCTGGATCAAAATTCCGGATTCATTTTTTGTCTCATTTGAGAGAAAAGAGTATTTTTGTTCGAAATAAAAATCATTTTTGACCAAATGTAAAGAGATGACGGCCGATGACAAAACCAGCAAAAACAAAACAACCGGCCACCGATCGGTGTTCTTTAACCATTGTAAAGCGGCAAAAACAAATACCCCAGCAAAAAAAATAAAGCTTGTCAGCATAGATACCGATGCTACCACATAATATCCAAAAAACGGCCCTAAGCATATCAATAATTTTCTATATCCCCTGTTCTCCCATAAAGAAAAGAGGGAAATGATAAAAATACAACTGAAAACGACCGTTACATATTGTAAATTCTGATGAATGCTGAAGAAATAAAAATACGGAGTCAGGATGGACCTGTCGAGACGCAATGAAAGAATTACCTGGCAGGGAATTATTATCCATAGAACCAAAATGCCGACCTTTTCAAAACACAAACTCGGCTTGTTATTATTTTCAAACATTTGTCCGAGTACCAATCCAAACATCGGAAGGATAAACTGGAGCATCAATAGTATTTTATTTTTTTCATTGTCGGATTGTTCGATTGTAGAATTTATCGCTGCACAGAGCATGATAACGAAGGTCATAAAAATTACGCTCAAAGATATTTGCGACCGTCTATATTTACCCAGAATAAAGATGCCCCCAAAACACCCGAGAAGTGAAACCGGAAGCGGCACTCGATCTAAAACTCCCATGGTTACGAAAACATATGAAGGGTCATTAAAAACTTTACCGCTAAGCTGAATAAATAACGGAAAAATCAGAAGAGCCGCGATTAGGTTGTTTAACACTTTTTCATTTAATCTCAGTACATTAAAATGTTTTGAAAGCAAACCATCTTTCGCGCTCTTGTAGAAAAGAAATGCCGTGATCGCATTGAATAGAAACAATCCTTTCAGCGCCTCTTTCCCGACCAGATAGTATGAAACCGGAACAATGAATAAAATCGTTAAATTGGATAAAAGGTCCGGGCCGAACACATCCTGCCCCTCATAGTGCTGAAGAATATGAATGCGAATACGCTGGGCTAAAATCATCAACCCGCCGCCGACAAGAGACAGACCGGCAGTTTTCCAAAAAAAATTTGATTTTTCGAGTAAAGATAAAAATCGAAACTCAAATTCAGCGGCCAAAAATATTATCAGCCCTGTAATAACTATCGAAAACAAACCAACTTTTATCCATAACGGTAAAATATGTTCGCCTGTCCGGCTTTCGTAATGAGCAATCGATGGCCCGAGCGCAAAGGCAAACATCGATCCGGAGATGCTACCCAGCGCAAACGCCGTAAACAAATCTCCTGCCACCGCCTTGCCAACGATCAGCAGGATTAAAAGTCGAAAAACATAGACGGTTACCCCGGTAATGGCAGATGATCCAAAGTTCGGAAGCATAAGATGCCACGGCATATTGACAGATTCTTTATGCAACAAATAATTTGAAATAAAATTTGAAGTAATAAATAACGGTAGTACGGCCCAGATCAAAACGCCCAACAAGGGCATAAAAGGTCCCTTTAAAAGCCATAACAGTGCAAATACGAATGTCAAGAATTGAACCAATAGAAAATAAACGGGACTTTTGCGATATCCTTTGAATTCAATTTCGCTCAGATTTATTTCAACCAACCACTCCCCGCAACGCCTCAGAATAAGGCAAACGGACAGATATGCATCTACGTGTGCAATATGAACGCTCAGGTAATAAGCCACAGCAGCTAATGGCAACGACAGAATCAAGCGAAACAGCAGGATTGGTTTGATGGCACTGTTAGTGGCGGGATTCAGTATGATATTGCGTGCATTTGCCGAAAATGAAAAAAAGAGTGCGAATGTCGCCCCCTGAACAATGCAGATGTCGGCGGCCAACGAAGTTCTGCCCATAAATCCAAGCAGAACGAAAAAAAAAAGTCATCGCAAAAGAGTTAGCAGCAATCGATATCGGATACAGGTAGTTCATAAAATAACAGTTAAGAAGTTGAACCGCAACAGTGAGCGCATCTCCCGTCTTGCCTTGGACGGGACTGCGGGGTTAGCGAGCGAATATCATAAAAAGATTAAAAGTTCATAAGGTTGAATCCCGCTTGAAGCGGGACTGTTCCGCCAAGGCGGTACTGCAGGATTCTTCAATTATTTCTTTTGCAAGATACAACGATACAGATCGATGTATCTATTGATGATGACATCCCACGTATAATTTCCACTGACAAATATTCTAAGCTTTTCCCCCATTTCCTTTAATCGTCCGGAATCCCGAAGGATCTCCTCAAGGCCAAGCTGAAGCGCTTGGACGGAGGCAGATACCGCTTTCCCGCCGCCGATACGCTCGATTTCATCGAAACCGCATTGATCCGTTATTAAAGCCGGTGTCCCGGCAATACCGGCTTCGAGAACAACGATCGACATCGCTTCCTGCCTAGATGGAATCGCGAGCAGATCTGCAGCGTGATAGGCTTGAGCTTTCTGAATTCCACCTAAGTAGCCGATAAAATGAACCCGGTCATCAATACCGAAAGTAAAAGTCATTTTGCGCAGTTCAGCTAGCATGCCCCCATCAGGACCGACAAACACAAGATGATATTTTTGTATTTTATCTTTTAAATTATTAAAAGCCTGAAGCAGTAAATCGGGCCCTTTAATATGATTCAGTCGTCCTAAAAATAAAATAAAAGGAGCACCACCAAGGCCGTATTGATTACGGAAATCGGACACACCTTCAACTTTGAAATCTTCTTCATTGATTCCGTTTGGTATATGAACGACCTGATTCGATGCAATGCCATATTTTTTATATTGACTGACTTCATTGATGCTGACAGCGATATGAGCGTTCGCATTTCTAATAATCCTTTTCCCGATAACAAAATTGAAGACTTGTTTAATAAATTTCGATCTGCCATAAATCGGTAGGGCCCCGGCCGGACAAACCACATAGGGCTTTTTCATTCCCACGGCCATTTGATATATTATGGCGTTGAGATACGTCCAATGATTCATTAAATGAACAATGTCCGATCTATGGATAATTTTTCTGATCTTACGGTATGAAAATTTTGGAATATAATAACGTTCATTTACACAAGGAAGCGCTGCGATATCTATGCCTTTTAAATTTCGAATACTTTGATGTTTTAATCCAACGTTTGTAGTGAGGAGAACACTCTTAATACCCAATTTGGCAAAAGCCATACTCATCTGATATGTTCTTTCAGCTGTCCCGCCTCCGGTGACAGGGTCGATCGACATATTGACATTTAAAATCTTCATCCGTTTTGCAAACCCTTCATCCGCTGGTCTTGATACCAGACTGCAAATCTTCTGAGTCCTTCATCCAGCAATATCGGCTTTGTAAATCCGAACTGTTTTATCTTCTGACAGCTGTAAGTTCGTGTGTAATTCACAAATTGGATCGTCCTTTCAGTTTGAGCAGAAGCGATAAAAAGAAGCCCGTATTGTATTTCTAACTCAAAAGTCAATATGAAGAACCTTTCGAATCTGTAGATCGGGATTTGAATTGCCCATTTCGCAAAAAACGTAAAAGATAATGTCTGGCATTGAGAAACCGCCACAACCCGAAAAGAAGTGGGCTTATAAATGACTTTTTGCCTCTCCATTCCTGAAAAAATTGTGCGGTTTCTTCTATAACAATCCCGCTTTCTTTATGACTGAATTGGTTGGGGTGTAATCGGAATGCCGTGACAGTCGGAAATGTAAGCCGCTCAAATTTTTGGCCGGTTAAGATAGCCCGTGCGAAAAAGTCAAAATCTGAAATAGAACGATATTTTTCGGAAAACCCTTTTAAGTCTTCGTAAACAACTTTGCGGAAAATTGCGGCGGGTTGAGAAAATTGGAGCACCCCGGAAAAGACGAGACCTCGCAATAATATGGGATGGGCTGCCATAAAGGAATACCTGAATCGGCCATCCCAATCAATAAAATCAGAATGGCCATAAACAACATCGGCCACCGCGCGATTTCCTAACGCTATCATACGGCTGTATGCATTTCGATAAACGATGTCATCTGAATTGAGATAGGTTGTCCACTCTGTATCCAAGAGTCGCATACCCACGTTGATCGCACGATACATATTTCCGGGGGGGTCGTATTCGGTTCTCAGCTTATGTCTGGCACAAATCTCAAGGGTATCGTCTGATGAACCGCTGTCCACAACAACTATCTTTACACGACAACCTTCCTGGTTTTTTAATGCAAGCACCGTCCATTCCAACGTTTCTGCGCTGTTGAATGTTGGTACGACGACACCTATTTCCACGTTATTCATAATGACGGTTTTGCCCTCCAACATCGGCTTCGTTTCTCAAATCGCACCAACCGGGCCAGAAGCTCCATTTCTGCAGCATCGCGCTGATTTTCGATCTCCTGTAGTCGTCTGCGTCCCTTTTCAACGAGTTCAATGCAAAGCCGGTCATCCATGATTGCTTTCATCGCTTTTGCCAAGTCAACCGAGTTATCAGGATCAATCAGAATCGCCGCATCACCGGCCTGTTCATGGAAATGTAAGGAATAAATCAGCGGCTTGCCAATCATCCAGGCCTCAAGGGGCGGCAGGTTGGTCGGTCCGAAATAGGTGGGCATCACAACCGCCCGGCAGCCGCTATAAAGACCTCGCATATCCTCGGCAGGGACGAACCCAAGGATCTTTACTTGCCCTGCAAGATCGTTCTGCGTGATAAAACCTTCCACCACCTTGCGATTTCCCGTATCACTGCCGGTAAAAACCACGATGGGGCGGATCCCTTCCTGACGTAGGATCAAAAGGGCCTCCAGAATTCTGATGTGGTTTTTATGGGACCAGAATTGCGATGGGTAAAAAAAATAGCCGTATTCTACCCGGTATTTGTCGAGCACTTCGTTCATGCCGTTTGCGTGCATTTCACTCAAAAATGTTGCCGGCGAAAAAGGCATGGGCAAGAGTCTGTCACGATCAATCCCATATCGTCTGGAAATATTCTCCGCCGACGTTATTGAGTCAGTCAACACCGTGACTGAAGGTGCAAGCGAGCTTCGGTACAAATTCTCGAGTGCATGAAATTGATTGAATTCTCTAATCTCAGGAAATTCCGGCGTATCACGGTGACACATGTCCCAAACAGTGGTGATATAATTCAGCCGCTGCATCGTTGTTGACCGAGCCGAGGGTGCAACAAAATAAATCAGATCGGCGCCATGATTGATCAACATCTTTTCAAACGGTAAAATCAGTCTTAGCCTACTCTGAATCCTTTGCCACAAAGGCATCGTGACAAATTTTAAAAGCAGTTTTCCGAAAAGACTAACAGGCATTAAATCAGCGTTTATATCTAATCTTTCTAAAATTGGAATATTGTCCTGAATCGTCGTAATAACTGCAAACTCAAATCGATTTTCACAGAGCCGCTTCATCTGAAAGATCGCATTCATCGCCTGGTTGAATCCACCTCCGGAAGTTATCTTAATTTCAAGTAATGCGATAATCTTCATGGTCGCTGCAATCTATCTTGCGAGGCTACGATAAATCCAGCCCACTGTTCACAATTCATCGGACAATCGCTCATCCATGCCTGGGATGCAACCAGTTGCAAACCACATTCTTCTATTATCTTTTCAATCTCCGGTAAAAACAAATATCGCATCTGATGTGTTTCCTGCAACTGCTCAACCCTACCCGTCTCTTTCTCCTCAATGAATACGGTATAATTCACATCTACAATATTCTCATTGACGTGCATAATCGGCTCGGCAATCCTGGTCACCTTGATATGTTCGTCTTCCAGCCGTTTGATACGAATTTCAGGTTTTAGCGTCAATACCGCAGGACCGTACCAGAAGTCGAACAAGAACAACCCGCCGGGTATAAGGTGAATGGCCGCTGTTTCAAAAACCGCTTCCAGATCGGCATTAGTGGTCTGATAACTCATCACATGAAAGAGCGAGATTACCGCATCGTAGGTCTCGCCGGATCGCAAGGTGCGTGCATCCCCGCCGGCAAAGGTCAGGCGCTCAGCCTCTGCAGCAGGAAGGTTGGCCTTGCGTGCAGAGGCTCTGGCCAGCATGACAGCGCTCGAATCCACACCATGCACAGTAAAGCCGATTTGAGCCAGATGCGCTGCATGGGCGCCGGTTCCACATCCCAGCTCAAGAATGCGCGTGGCACCCGGTGCATGTTTACGGATATGTGAGGCCACATACTCTGCTTCGGCGACATAGTCTTTGTCGCGATACAACAGATCGTAATAGCGGGCGTAGGCGTCAAAGACCTGACTCATCGCAAAATCTCTTTTACCGCCTCTGCGGATCGTTCTATTTGTTCTTCTGTTAATGCCAACCCGCTTGGAATATAAAACCCCCGACGTGCTATGCGCTCTGCAACCGGGTGGCGTTCTCCTGCGAAGAGGCCCATCTTGCGAAAAACCGGTTGTTCATGCATGGGCCAAAAGAATGGGCGAGAACCGATGCCCAATTTTCCCAGGCGCACCATGGCTTCCTTGGCATCGAAAGGCACGCTGTCATCTAAAACCAGACCATATACCCAGTAAATATTATCCGCAGCATCCCCGGTGTGTGCCAGCGGCAGTTGAATACCAGATGTATCAGCCAGCAACTTGGTGTAGTGAGCGCCCATGCGTCGCTTACGCTGAACAAACTCATCCAGCCGCTCCAGTTGCGCCACACCCAACGCCGCCTGCAGGTTGGACATTCGGAAATTCCAACCCAATTCATCGTGAACAAAGCGCTGTTCGGGTTTAAAACATAGATTACGCAGGGAACGACATTTCTCAGCTAACGCGAGATCGTCGGTGACGATCATCCCGCCCTCGCCCGTGGTTATATGCTTGTTGGGATAGAAACTGAATGTGCTGATGTCGCCAAATCCGCCACAGGGTTTGCCCTTGTATGTCTGGCCATGCATTTCGGCGGCGTCTTCAATCACCTTCAGACCATGATTTCGTGCAATCGCCATTAAGGGATCCATGTCTACCGGCAACCCGAAGATGTGCACCACCATAATGGCCTTGGTGTGGTGTGTAATGCGTGCTTCAATCTGCGCGACATCCATGTTCCAGGTCACAGGATCGCAATCCACCACCACCGGCACAGCACCCGCCCGAACCACCGCCGCCGCGCACGATATAATGGTAAAAGTGGGCATGATAACCTCATCCCCTGTGCCAATCCCCAAAGCGACGACCGCTGCATCCAGTGCCACTGAACCGTTCGATACCGCTACGCCATACTTGCGGCCCATGCGGGTGGCAAACTGTTCTTCAAACTGCTTGACAAACGGTCCTTCCGAAGAAATCCAGCCGGTGCGGATACACTCAAGCAGGTATTTTTCTTCATTACCGTTCAGCAGAGGTTCATTTACGGGTATGAATTTGTGTTTAGTCATGATTTCTCGACCAGACGGACCTGATGCGGCGGAACTGGAGAAAAACGAGTCTTGTCCTTCTCCCCAGTATATGGCCCCTGTTTGACCTCGATGATTTCACTGGCCTCTATCATCTCGATACCGTGGCCGCCACAGGCCAGCAACACCACATCACCCTGGGACAGGATACGGCTTTCCAAATAGTTCTGATCGTCTTCGTAAAAATCGATCCGCAACTTTCCGGACTTTATAAAAAGCACTTCATTGGTAAAATGAACCTCGCGTGCCACCGGGTTATGCACATGCGGCGGAATGATGTAACCCTGGGGTCGGTTCATGTATCCAATCTGTTGGGAGTATGTGTCAGGCGTAAAAAATTCAATTCCATCTTTGTGATATAAACTGCGTATGATCAATGCGAGCTCGCGACCGTGATTTGTAATACGTTCAATCATTGATGATCCTGATTATATTTGTTTAACTGGGTATGCAGTTAACTCAACCGCCCACTATATGTAGAGGGTTACCTCCAATAATCATTTGGCGCGACACA
>JARGFK010000149.1 GCA_029211065.1 Desulfobacterales bacterium | reverse complement strand
AAGGCGAGGTGAACCGCGCCGAAGCTCAACTGAGCGTAGGCGGGTTAAAGCTACGTCGCAATTCCGCTTTGATACCCTGCAGCTGGCTGCGGGGGGCTTCATTATTGCTTAATACAAAAGGGTTTGTGGAACAATAAAATATTACAGGAATCATACCCGAAAGGCATTCGGCAGGGCCCGATGGCCCCGCCGATTTGTCAACAACGGCCGGTTAAATACCCCATGACTGCAAAAGGGCATTCATCAGAAACTTTTCGCAAGATCCACGGCCTGTTTGATGGTCTCGGTTTCGTTCTTTTGAACCGTTTCAGGGGCTGAAAGGGTCGGCTCGATCACGATGGAACGAATATCTGAAAAACCGATAAACCCCAGCCACATCTCAACATATGGCTTCTGAAAATCCAGTGCGCCAACCGTATCATTGGAGCTGTATTCGCCGCCACGGGCGTAAAGCACCACGGCCAATTTTCCGGTGACCAGTCCTTTGTAGCCTTCCTGGGGTGAAAAACTGAAGGAAAGCCCGGGTTGTGTAATAATGTCAATGTAATGTTTAAACTGATAGGGGATTCCGAAATTCCACATGGGGACACTGAACACGTATTTGTCAGCGCGGCTGAAACGGTCAAAAATGGCGACGACCTCACGCCAGGCGGTTGCCTCTTCGGGGGTATGTTCCAGGCCGTGAAGGATCTGGTATTTGGCTTTAATGGTGTCCCCGTCAAATGGGGGCAGCTTGGTGGCCCACAGATCCAGTTTATCCACTTCATCCTGGGGGTGTGTTTTTTTATATGCATCCAAAAATGCATTTGTGATTTTGATGGAGCTAGAACGCTCTTTTCTGGGTGAAGATTCAATATATATAAGTTTGCTCATGGTTTACCTCCTTTCCTGCGGTTACCAATCGCGTTGAAAACCTGATTTTCAGGAAACGTTGTTTTTCAAAGAACATATACATTTCTGCAGATTTGTCAAAGCCCGGAATGCCCCTTCAAGGCTTCCATCTTATAACTTTCCTGTTGAAATCGATCGTGTACGCCAGATCCTTTAACAAATTCATTCCGAGTAGGCCGTCATGCTCCACCGCAGGGCCGGAATGCTTATAAATACCAACCATGAGATTCTCCACCTTATGGGGTCCAACGGCAACAAAATCAAGCTCGGCAAGTTTAAAGGGGACGGTTTTGCCGTCGGCAACCTGGGCCCGGGCTGTCTTGAACGGTATGATTTTCAACCGGTCTGCAATTTCCTGGTGCAGGGAAACGATGCTCGCGCCGGTGTCCAATAATAAAACAACTTCAATTTCAAAACCACCATAGCCGATAAGAACCGGAACCAGAACGTGGTTTCCTTTGGTCATGATCTTGGTTTCAGAAAAAACTTCTTCAGCCGCAGTGGCGGGAATCTCCCCGATACGTTTTTTTTCCAATTCTTTCATGCGAAGGATTTCCTGATCCCGCTCAAATTGTTCTTCCCGCAACCGCTCCGCCTCTTTGTGATCCTGTTCCAGACGAATTAATCTTTCGTTTTCCGGAAGATGGTCATATTTTTCCTGATAGTTCTGCCGTGCATCCTGATACTCCGGCGGGATTTTGTCGAGATCATCCACGTAATAGGTAACACCGTTTTTATCAACATATTTGAAAAACTCGGCAGCAGCCTGGGGCGCCAGCAGCGCCGCCGCCAGCAGCAGCGCTATGCAAAAGCACAATATTTTATCTGATTTCATCCGGCCCATATTCGTTGCGCTTTTTATTCGACCGGTTCAAAACGGTTTTGGTCGATATTTTTTCTGGTTTTGATCGGATCGAAAATTCTTCCATTCATGGCAATGTATACACCCGGCCTTAAAAGCTGCACCGCCGTTATGGCTGCAGCGATGTTAAAAACCGCATCGGTTTGCCGGAATTTAGCGGGCTGCATGGCGCCGGTTAATACAATGACCTTGTCGTTTATTTTTTTTAACACCTTTGCGGTAACCAGCATGGTGTCGGTTCCATGGGTGACCACAAAGTGACGGCCGGGATCCGACAAGATCGCTTCGTATATCAGGCGCCTGTCTGCGTCCGTCAACTCAAGGCTGTCTTTGCGCAAAAGCTGGATTACTTCATAATCGAGGGTTACATTGGCCTCGGCAAGCACCTCCACTATCTGGGGGGAGCCCACTTGAAATTCGTTTTTTCGGTCGAAATAGATCTTGTCGATGGTGCCGCCGGTTGTCACGATTTTAATTGTCATTTCGGTCTTCCTGATGTGTTTTGTCGGTTGAATAGGTGCAGTCGAGCGAGTCATTTTTTGCCGGCCCCAGGATTCTCCAGTTTAAAAGGATACGGTCGCCGGCAACGGAAAGACTTGCACTGTATCGGTCGGCCCCACAAACATGCGGCTGAAATGATGACATGGTGTTTGTGCCTATGGATCGGAAATCCACCAGATGGACCGGGTTGTCGGCGCCGTAACGTAAATGCGTCAGCCGGATGGTATCTTCCAAATCCGATAGCGACCATTGATAGATATTTCGAAAATCGATTGTTTGATGATCAGATGACGTCCACAAGCCCGCTTCATGGAATGTAATAACCCTGCTTCCCGTCATTGAAACCCCGACACTGCCTGCTGCAGCGGCGTTATTAAAGAAGCTGGATCGGTCTTTGGTTGCGGCCGTCAGTAGCAATGATTGCACCCGGCCGAGTAGATTCCAAATGTCTACAGCAAGCGTCATCACTTTATAACCTGTCAATATAATTACGTATCAATTTTTAACACAATTAAGTTTGTCTTTCAACAAAGAACCGAAAGATGATAAATAGTCCGGCATAAGTTTGCGTATCGGTTTTTTAATGCTTATGAATTATTCCTGATGATGTTCATTAAAGAGATGCCTGTGGATCTTCCCGGATTGAAATTTATGCAGCGAAGCCGCAATCCGGACACCGGATAACTGCTGTTTTACGGCTAAGGGAGCAAAATCATGAAAATCAACGATGTCTATGAGTTAATACCCTGGGAGGTGCTCAGAAGCTGGGCAAAAAGGGTAAAGTTTAACGAAAATATCATCAGCGCTAATTTCCCAAAATACCGTAATTGGACTGAAAAGGCTGTTTTCGCTGACTTTCTGCTGGATCATATCGATGAAGGGTTTAATTTTGCAAATGTATCTTATGCAAAGGCCGATCCCATTGCAGGAGACGATTTAGCCGGAACTGATTTGCTGGAGATCTATAAGGTCTATTTCGACAGCAGCCGGGCAGAAGAAGACAGCGCGGATCCTGAATTCCTGAAGGAATGGAATCAGAGGTTGGAAGAAATCGCCGCTTGTTTTAAAGAAAAATTTAAAAAATAGCCCTTGAACCCGACTGAATAAATCCGCCGGCGTCTACTGAATATCGAGCGCAAAAGACTCACGGACACATGAGCGGTGAGTCAGATAGTTTCGCAGTTTATGTCAGCCGGTAAGTTCCGTTGATCTTTTTCAAGCGCTGCGACAACCGCAGGGGCAGCTTGTGATGATAGCGGTCCTTTAGAAATTCCTGAAAATCCTGCAGCAATACAGTGCGGCCCTTTTGAAAACTTTTCAGCGCCGGTTCAGTGTTGTTTTTTAATTTGTTGTCCGCATCCGCCAGTCTTTCACCAATGTACCGATGTAGATCAAACAGGTAGTTGTATGCCATGGTCGGGTGTCCTTCAGTTCAATAATACCGCTGGGTGCTCAGGTCAAAATGGTCGGCGAGGTACCGGCGCAGCGCCTGTAATTCCTCGATCCGACCGGCGTAAAAATGTTTCCCGGCCTGATCGTTGCAGACATCAGCCGACCGTTGTCGGCTTTTGGCGTCTGTTAAGGCTTCGGTAATGTACGCATGAATTTCGGTTAAAAATTGATTCGGCATAATATTGTCTCACACAGGCGAAAACCAGTCAAACCTTCGGGCAGGGTCTTTTATTCCCATCGAAATTTGTCCTGCAGTTGCATTTCAAGCCTTTTGCACGATATTCAGTCCGATATTCCCCCGGCCGGCGGTGTCATGGCCCGCGACAATCAACCGATGCTTTTTCAAAAGCGGCGTCAGTCCGCCGGTTTCCATAAAATTCCGATAATTATCATAGTGCGGCCGTCCGGCTGCCATTTCAATCAATGAGATGACGCTTTTAAACAGCCGGCCCATGGGCCTGTTCGGCCGTCCGGCGCGATAATCGATAATTAAAATCCTGCCGCTGTCCTTTAAGACCCGTCTGGTCTCCGCCAGGACGGCCGTTCGGGTATCCGGCGGGATTTCATGCAACATCATGGACAGCAGAATCAGGTCGAAGGCTTGATTGCGATAGGGCATCCGGTCGGCATTCCCTTGCGACATATTCAGCAAACCCTGAAATTTTTTCCGGGCCGCTGCAATCATACCGCCTGAAATCTCAACGCCGAAAACGCTGCACCCATAATACCGGTATAGATTTAATTGGGCCCCGGTGCCGCAGCCCGCGTCAAGGACGACCATACCCTTTCGGGGCGGCCATAACTTCAGGGCTTTTTTCTTCCAGCGGATGATGATGGGATCAAGGCAGGCACCGTATAGGCGCGCGCTTTCCGCATAAGGGTCGTTTCGGGATTTCGATCGAATAGGGATAGAGGGGTTTTTCATCCGCATCATTCTGATTCTGTCCCCAGGAGCGCCATCAGGTCGTTCTGGCTTAAGACCGTGAGGCCGGACGAATGGGCCGTTTCAATATCATCCGGACCGATGAACCCCCATGATGCCAAATACAGAGCCAGCTTTTTTTGGGGTTTATTGAAACGGGCATCCAGGTCCTGCAGATTCCTGAGCGAATCGTCGATAAAACGAAACGGTCGATGGCCAAAGCGCTTGATGAGTTTATTCAGGTTTAACGTTTTGGTGGCGCCGTCGTCGCCGGCGTAAATGTTTTCCCTTGAAACGTTCAAGCCAAAATGCCGACATTGTCTGAACACCGCTTCGTGGTTCTTGTTGGTTAAAATAACCACATGTTCGCCGCCGCGTTTTATCAGCTCGTTCCAGACGGGCTGAAACGGCCGGTTGAGGGAAAGCCAGCGCTGACTGTCTTGTTCGGCAAATCGGTTGCGAGTGGCATAAAAACGGTCCGTGCGGCTGATCAACGGCTCCGCGGTTTTGTCTATGATACCCAGAAACTCGTCTCGTGTCAGCAGTTTGTCCGGACCGGTACGAAACGTATCCAGAGACCACTGCATCAGCGGGATGACATCCCCGGCCGGTTGAAAGTGAAAGCGGTTGCGTTTGAACAGACCGACCAAGCCCGGGGGGAGCGCGTCGATTTCTTGAACCATTTTTCCGGTTACGGCATTATAGGCACTGACCGCTACTTCATCAAGGGAGTTTAATAGGACGCCGTCAAAATCATATATCCACATGGTTGTGTGTCCGCTTTCCGTTACAAATAGAGATCGGGAATCAATGCGTCCTTATTGCCGGGTTCGACGGCATAACGGTCAATATCTTTAACCCCGTGTTCCCTGAGGACTTGCTCATCAATCAGAGACTGTCCGGTCAGGGCGCATTTTTCTGTTGTGATGATCGCATAGGCTGCGTCGGCCATGATGTCTGGTTTGCGGCAATTTTTGAAAAGATCGCGGTTGCCCACGGCAAATTCGATGGCTGCGGTGGCGATGATGGTCCGTGGCCACAGGCAATTCACCGCAATTCCATAGGGATTAAATTCGGCCGACATGCCCAGGCTGAGCATGGTCATGCCGTATTTGGAAAGGGTATAGGGCGCATGATCCTTAAACCACTTCATGTCGAGATTGATCGGTGGTGAAAGGGTGAGGATATGCGGGTTGACGGATTTTTTCAAAAAAGGCAGCACCGCGCGCGAGCAGATAAAAACCCCCCGGGAGTTGACCGACTGCATCAGATCATAGCGGTTCGGCGGCGTTTTTTCCACGCTGCTCAGGCTGATGGCCCCGGCATTGTTCACAAGCACGTCAATGCCGCCGAATCGATCAAGGGCCGCCTGCACCATGTCGTCAACCTGGTTTTCAAGGCGGATATCCACCTGAAAGGGTAAAGCCCGGCCGCCGGCCGCCTCGATTTCTTCGGCCGCATCATAGATGGTGCCTTTTAATTTGGGGTGCGGCTGGGCGGTTTTTGCCGCCACCACAATATTGGCCCCATCCCGGGCAAATTTTACGGCCATGGCGCGTCCGATGCCCCGACTGGCGCCCGTGATAATAATTGTTTTTCCCTTTAAATCGGCCATAATATAACTCCTCTATTTCTCAGGTGTCATGCGGTCTGCCGGTCCTGCCCCGGCCAACTCGGCTTTATAATTGGATAGAGACAGGAGGTTCATTATTTCTTTGATATGACTGCTCCCAAGGGTCTGCAACACAAATTCCACCTCCACCAGCCTCAGCGCCAGATTCGTAAAAGCGCGCTGGTGCTGAATTTCAATTATGTTGGCGTTGCTTTGTCCCAACAGATGCGTGATTTCGGAAAGTGCCCCGGGCACATCCGGCACGCTGACCCGCAGCCGTACCAGCCGCCCGGATCGTACCAGACCGCGCTGGATAATGGAAGACAATGAGAACAGGTCGATGTTTCCGCCGGACAGAACCAGGCCGACTTTACGGCGTTTAAACCTTTCGGGTTTAGCAAGAAGGGCAGCCAGGCCGACGGCGCCGGCGCCTTCAACCACTGTCTTTTCTACTTCCAGAAGGAGCAGGACGGCCGCCTCGATTTGGCTTTCTTCCACCAGCAGAATTTCATCTACAAACTTTCGAACGATGGGCAGCGTGAGGGCGCCCGGCTGGGTGACCGCGATTCCCTCGGCAAACGTAGCCGTTTCGCATTGGATGGGTGCACCCTCAAGGGCTTGGACCATGGCGGGAAAGCGTGAAGTCTGAACGCCGATGATTTCAATGTCGGGTTTCAGCGCTTTTGCGGCGATGGCATTTCCGGCGATCAGCCCGCCGCCGCCCACGGGTATCACGATTTGTTCGATGTCCGGAAAATCATTGAGCATCTCCAGTGCGATTGTCCCCTGGCCGGCGATAATTTTTTCATCGTCGTACGGGTGTATCAGCTTTAAACCCCGGTCTTTAACCAGTTCCAGGGCATAAGACCGGGCGTCCGCCAAAGCGTCTCCGTAAAGAAGGACCTCGGCGCCGAATGCCCGGGTGCGGGAAACCTTGACGCTGGGTGTAAAACGGGGCATGACAATCGTTGCCGGTATCTTCAGGCGCTGGGCATGGTAGGCAACCCCCTGGGCGTGGTTGCCGGCCGACATTGCGATCACACCGGCACGGCGTTGTTCAGCCGACAGGGATAAGAGACAGGTCAGGGCGCCGCGTTCCTTGAAGGAAGCGGTAAACTGGTGATTTTCGAATTTGAGGATGACATCCGCCCCGGTTATCTGCGAGAGCGTTTGGGAATATTCGCTGGTGGTGCGGATGATGTTGCCGGCCAACAGATCGGCGGCCTGGCGGATGTCTTTAAATTCAACGGTCAAGATTCATCCTTTCGGAAAATAATGATTGATGGTTATTGTGACTTCTTCCAGCCACGCCGTTCTCTGGGAGGGGGTACTGGTCACCATTACCGCAAAATTACGGCGATGGAAATTTCTGACACCGCATAGGCCGAAGATGCAGTTCTGCCACAGCGTCTGGAGCGGGTCGCCGAATTCGTCCGATTCTCTTTGCGGGGGCGTGTTTGATGTATTGAAAACAACAGCAGCGACAGCCCGCAGGAGACCGTTCGGAATCCCCTCGCCGTTGTCGCCATCCATAAACTGATAAGCGATGTCCGGCCGCATGACCCGGTCCACCCAGCCCTTTAAAATGGCCGGCGGCTGGCCCCACCAGTTGGGATGGACGATGACGATGCCTTCGGCGGAACCGATTTCGCGGCAGTGTGCGTCAATTTCCGGTGTAAGTTCAGCGTCGGCGAAAACTTCGTGGTGTGGAAGGATCGGATCAAAGTTCTCATCATACAGATCGTGGAAGAAAGCCTTGTGGCCGTTTAATGTCAACTGGTCGACGACGCACTGGGCGATGGCATGATTGAAGCTCTTTTTACGGGGATGAGCCAGTATGACTGAAATATTCATATACGTTTTAATTTCATAGGGTATACCGAAGCAATGTCACTTTTCAAATGACCGTCAGCGTAAGTCTAAAACGGTATGTCCGACCTTGCAAGCGTTTTAATTTAAATGGGTGCGGCTCTTTTAAAACGACCCTATAAAGTAGTAATAATAGCGAGTTAGACAGTTTATGGACCCAAGCAT